>CAZQYE010000038.1:0-12502 GCA_964597375.1 uncultured Myxococcales bacterium | reverse complement strand
AGCGCCGAGTACGCGACCGTTCCTGGAGCGGTCGGACCGCGCAACGGTCCCTTCCGCACGTTCGCCGAGGTCGCCCTCGTCTCCGGTTCGAGCGCTCAGACGCTCGTTCGGCTGCGCCGGCTCACGACCGTGCTCGAGGGAGAAGATGCGCTCTCGATCAACGTGAACACGGCTCCCCTAGAGCTTCTCGCCGCACTCGACCCGGCGATCGCTCCGCTTCTGCCCGTCCTCGCCGAGGAACGCTGCAGCGCGCCGTTCGAGAGTGTCTCGGACCTGCGCGAGCGGGTTCCAGAGTGGCCGAAGTGGCTCGGCGATCGTTGGGTGCGCTTTCGCAGTGATTGGTTTCGAATACGCGCGACCGGCATCGTGGGGGAGGTACGGCAAAGCGCCGAGGCCCTTGTGCATCGCGAGGCTGGAACGATCCGTGTAGTGTATTACCGAGCTCGGCGTGGGGTGAACATCCCGCAGGTGGAAGAAGCAGGCGCGATCGATCTCGAGGAGCTCGGCGCGCGGGCGATGGGCGGAAGAGAGCGACTGTAAACCCGTGGGCAAGCGAATCGTCGCCGTACACCTAACGAGCCGCGACATCGGCTTGGCCGTCGCGGAAACCTCGCTGCGTTCGCTTCGCGTGGCGGCACTCGAAAGAAACCCGCTCGGCGAACCCGAGGCTGCGCGGATCCCGCCCGAACTACGTCCCGACGTCACCATCGCTTCCCTTCCGGCCACGGCGCTGCTCTTCCGCATACTGGAGTTCCCGTTCGGCGACCGGCGCCGCCTCGACCAGGCAGTGGGCCCCGCCCTCGAGGAGCACCTGCCACTGGCACTCGACGACTGCCGCAGTGCATATGACCTGGTTTCCGAGCAGCGGCCCTTTCGGGTGCTCGCGGGAATGATCCCACGCCACGAGCTCGAGGAACGTTGTCGCCGGCTCGAGGCCCTCGGGTTGGCGCCCGCGCGGGTCGTCTGGGCTCCGAGTGCGGCACTCTCAACGTACGCAGCGGCGCTCACGGCGCAGTATCCGGATGCGATCGTCATTCATTGCGACGGCGATGCCGTCGTCGTCGCCGCATTCTCGGACGGCCGGTTGAGTGGGCTCCGGATTCACCCCACCTGCGATACCGAACGTCTCGTCCGCAACATCGCCTGGACGATCCGCACGTTCGAAAACAGTGCACGCGAGGTATTCATCGGCGGCATTGGAGCGGGAAGACTATCCGAGGCGCTCGCCGCCGCCGTCACCGAGAAAACGATCGCGGCGGCCGCCGACCAGCCACCGCCGCTTCAGATCCCGGCTACGGAGGACTGGACTGCGCACGCGACGTCTCTCGGCCTGGTGATGGCGGCCGGCGGCCAAACCGATGCGCCGGCTCTCACGTTTCCTGTGGCACCCGAAATGGAGCCGGCGGCCGGCCGATGGCGCGAGTTGCGCCCGCTGGCCGCGTGGGGTGCGGCGGCGGTCGTTTTCCTCCTACTGGCATTTGTCTTCGACACGGCCCGCTTGTCACGCCGCGCAGGAGCCCTGGAAGCCGAGGCCGACCGGATCGTGCGCCAGGTACTGCCGGCGGCCGCCGGCGCGCCGGGCCGGCGACTCAAGCTCGAGCTCCGTGCCGCCGAACTCGAACGCCGGCTCGGTGCCGGGGCCGCTCCGGGCGGCGTCTCGGCCCTGGGAACCCTGGCCGCGCTGTCTCAGGCCGTGCCGAAGCAAGTCGGCGTAGAGTTCGATTTCTACCTGTATGACCCACCGGAGGTCCGCGTTCGGGGCCACGGCAACGACTTCGAAGACGTAACCAAACTCGAGCGCGCACTCGAAGCGAGCGAGGCAGTCGAATCGGTCGAGGCGAACAACGTCCGCGCGGCGGTGTCGGGCGGTGGGGTCGACTTCGACCTGACCATTCACTTGGCGACCGAGGAGGAGCGGTCGTGAAGGAACGCCTGCGCGCAGCATGGCTCGTGGCGCAGCGGCTCAGTACCCGCGAACAGGCGCTCATCGCCGTGTTCGCCGCCTTGGTCGCAGCGGTGCTGATCGCACGTGGAATCGTCGCCCCCGCCGTCGCCATGCGCGAGGGCCTCCAGCGACGCGCCTCGGCCCTGGCAAGCGATCTCGATGCGATTGCCGAACTTGCCGCCCGGATCGAAAGCCTCGACGCCCAGTTGCGGGCACAAGGCGCGGCAAGTGGGAGCGGAAAGGACTTTTCGCTGTTCGCATTCGTCGAAAAGGCGACCGCTCGTTCGGTTCGCCGCGAATCGGTCTCTGCGATGAACCCGAGCCGGCGAGCTCTGCCCGACGGCCGTGAGGAGGCCCTCGTCGAGGTTCGCCTGTCGGGCAGCCCCCTCAGTGAGGTCGTCGCACTGCTGCGCGAGATCGAGCGGGCCGGAAAGCCCGCTTACGTCAAACGTCTCGAACTCAAGCGGCGATACGACGATCACAGTCGCTTCGACGCCACCGTCGTCGTCGGCGCGCTTGGGGCTTCATGAAGCGGCTCGTCTTTTTCACTGCACTGTTGCTCGTATTCGCCGTGTGGCTGTTCCCCCACCGCCTCGTGGTCGAACGCTTGATGGTTCGGCCCTTGCGGGCCCGCGGGTGGATCGTCGAGCTCGACGGCGTCCGGCCGGCATGGCCGCCCGGCTATGTGCTGGCGAACGTCGTTCTCGCTTCCGACGGCTACCGCGTCGCCATCGACCGACTCCAGGTCGGCCGCGGCTGGAACGGGGCACGCCGGATCGACGCACGGCTTTGCGGTGGCCGTCTGAACATCGAGCTGCGCGCGGGCGACAACGGTACCGATGCGCGCGGCTCGATCGATGCCTTGGATCCGTCGGCCTGCGTCGATTCGAGCAGTCTCACGCTCGCCGGCACGTTCGAAGGAACGATCGAGGCCCGTGGCATCACGCCGGCGCGGGCCCCGGAAGACCCTCCGGTCGTGGTCTCCTCCGGCACGTTCCTTCTCGAAGCAACCGAGGGACGCGTGAGTGGAAATCTACCCGGTACCCAGGGGCTGTCGATCGGCAACTGGGAGTTTCGCAATCTTCACCTCGAAGGCGATCTCGAGCCCTCGCGCATCGTCGTCCGTCGCTCCCGTGCCGAAATCGAAGGGGTCGAGTGGAAAGTCGACCAAATCACGATCCGCCTCGGCCACCCGCTCGCTGCCTCGCGGGTGAGCGGGTCGTTTCGCGCACGCAGGCTCGACGAGTCCGTTCGCTCGAGAGCGATGATCGGCCTCTTGCCCAAAGCGACCGAGCACCGCGACGGTTGGCGCCAATACCGAATTTCGGGAAGCACATCGCAGCCCCGGCTGCTCGGGCTGCGTTGACCCGCAGGCCTCGGTCAGGAAGACAGTAGCGCCTCGCGCAGGAGCCGCATCAAGGCGACGTTGTGGCGGTGTCCCGTCTTGCGCGCGTGGATCGCTCCCCGCAGGGGCCGGCCGAGCAGATAACTGTCGCCGATCAAATCGAGGATCTTGTGACGGGCGAGCTCCTCGGGAAAACGCAAGTCCGTATTCACGATGCCCTGCTCGCCGATCAGGATGAAGTTTCCGAGTTGACCGCCCTGCCCCAACCCGGCGCTCTCGAGTGCGCGGATCTCCTCGACGAAGCCGAACGTTCTCGCAGGAGCGATCTCCCTGCGGAAGGACTCGGGGCCGGTCATTTCGAACGTGTACGCCTGCGCCCCCACCGGTTCCGGGTACACGAGCTCGTAGGTCACGCGAAATCCGTCGTAAGGCTCGATACGAATTGCAGCATCGTCGTCGCCCGATACTTCGTGTGTGCAGTCGGCGACTAGGACCGGCAACACGTCGTCCTGTTCCTCGATTCCGGCGGACTCGATGAGCTCGCACAGCTCGACCGCCGATCCGTCGAGGATCGGCACTTCGCCTTCGACTTTCACGAGAAGATTCGAGATTCCATAGGCGTGGAGGGCGGCCATCAGGTGCTCGACCGTTCGAGCCACGAGCCCTTCCTTGTAGAGCGTCGTCGCGTAGCCGGTCGAATCGACGTAGTCGACGTGGGCCGGAACGAACTCTTCCGTGCCCACCCGGCCGAAACGAATGCCGCTCCCCGGCGGCAGCGGGTGAAGGATGAGGCCCGTGCGGACGCCGCTGTGCAGCCCGAGACCGCTTCCCACGACGCTGCGGGCGAGCGTCCGCTGCCGCGTCACCGGACCGCCGGCAGCGGCCGCTCGGCCGGTCTCGCGCGGCCGGGCGTTTCCCGTCCGCGGCGCATCGGCGTCGGGAATCTTCAGAGCACGTCGCACCGAGCTCAGAAGCCCATCGATCGAAAACGGCTTCTCGATGAAGTCGACGGCGCCGAGCCGCGTCGCCTTGACCGCCATTTCGATGTTTCCATGGCCCGAAACGACGATGACGGGCACGTCTCCACCCTCGCCCCGGATCCGCTCGAGCAGCTCGATCCCGTCCATGTTCGGCATCCAGACGTCGAGCAAGACCAGGGCCGGCCGCATGCGCGAGAGAATGTCGAGCGCCTCGGGACCGTCCCCCGCCACCGCGACGTCGAATCCCTCGTCGCGCAATACGGCTCCGACCGAATCGCGCACCTTCTGCTCGTCGTCGACGACCAGAATCGTCGTAGTGGATGCTTGCCTGGGTTCGTTCATGCTCCAGCGTCCAGTTCTCCGGGTAGCGGAAATTCGATGAGGAAGCGACTTCCGCGCGGTAGGTTCTCGTGAAAGCGCACGAACGCCTGGTGCTCGGCGGCAACCGATGCCACGATTGCAAGTCCGAGCCCCGTTCCTTCGGCCTTGGTAGAAAAATACGGCTCGAACAGCCGAGCCCGGTGCTCGAGAGGCACTCCCGGCCCGTCGTCCCGCACTTCGAGCACGACACGAGAGAGCTTGTCGTCGAAACGAGTCGACACGACGACTTCCCCGCCGCCGGCCTCGGTCACAGCGGCCATCGCGTTGTCTAGTAAATTGACGAGCGCCCGCTTGACGGCGTCGCCGTTCACGAAGACCTCCGGAAGATCCGGCGCCGGCTCGAATCGGACGGTCACGTCGGCCCGCGCCTGCTGATACAACGGCATCGTCTCGGCGACCAACCGGTTGAGGTCGCTGCGCCGTTTTTCCCCCGCCGGCTGCCGCGCGAAACGCGAAAACTCGTTGACGAGATCACGCAGCTGCTCGACCTCATTGACGATCGTCGTCGTGCACTCGTCGAACAGCAGTGCGTCGTCCCCTTCGAAACGGTCGCGCAGCCGGCGGTTCAAGCGCTGGGCCGACAGTTGGATCGGCGTCAGGGGGTTCTTGATCTCGTGCGCAATGCGGCGGGCGACTTCCTTCCATGCCTCGGTCCGCTGCATCTCGACGATTCGCGAAACGTCCTCGAGGAACAGAACCACGCCGCCTTTGCGAGGAGATTCGCTCTCGAGGCGGGTGGCCGTAACCAGCAACACTCGGTCGCCCTCGTCGTGTGGAACGTTGCGCCGCACCCCCGAGGCAACACGGCCGGCCGCAAGATCCCCGAGCATCTCGGCGGCGCCTCCGAATCCGGCGTCCTCGAGAACCCGTGCGGCCGGCAAGCCGATCGGAGGCGGACTCGCCAGTGAGAGTAGGCGCTGGGCCGCAGGGTTCACGGTAGAAATCGCACCGCCCGCGTCGACGGAGACGACGCCCGCATCGACGTGTTCGAGGACGTTTTCGATGTAGCGGCGCCGCTCGTCGAGCTCGGCATGGCTTTCGCGAAGCTGCTGCGTCATGGAGCGAAACGCGTCGACGAGGGTGCCGATCTCGTCGCCGCCACCGGCCGGCAACGCTACGTCCCAGTCCCCCTGAGCGACCCGGCGGGTCGCTCCGACCAGGGCGCCGAGCGGCTCGGTGATGCCTCGGGCCAAGTACATGCCGAGCCACGTCGCCGAGAAAACCACGACGAGGGAGGCCAACACCATCGTCAGAACGTAAAGGTTCTTGAACGGCCGCCGGTTGAGCTTGAGCCTGCGGTATTCGCGAAACGCACCGAGGATTTCCTCGTTCCAGCGGCGCGCGCTCGGCTCGACGAAGTAGTCCACGACCACCGCTCCGATCACCTCTCCGGCCGCCGACACGATCGGAGCGCCGCCGCGAATGATGTCGCCGTCCGCAAGACTCTCCACCCCGGTCGCCGGTCGTCCCGCAAGGGCTTCGCCGAGCAGCTCGTCTCGTGCTTTGAGCGACACGCCCGTCGGGACGGCCTGGTTGAACGAGGCAACGACTTGCCGGCCCTTCGCGTTGAACACCTGAACCGTCCCGAGGCCGTAACGTTTCTGATGCTCGGAAACGACCCGCTCGATGCGCTCGCTCGCCTGCAGTCGCGTCCTGCCGTCCCCGGCGATCTCGTCGGCGAGAACCCGCGCGTGGCGGACTGCATCGTCCGCGGCATGGCCGTAGTACACCTGCGCGACCTGCCATGCTCCCCGCAACGCCGAATCCACTTCGCGATTGAACCAGCTATCGATCGTGTTCGTCATGAACTCGAGGGATACGAGCAACATGACGAGGGCGGGGAACAGCGCAATGGCAACGAACGCAAGCACCATCCGATTGCGCAAGTGGCTGCCCGGCACGCGCCGCCGGCGCTCGATGACGAGCTTGGCGATGTTGCGGGTGACGAGGAAGACGAGGAGCAGAAGCAGGATGATGTTCAGGTTGACGAGGAGGAACGAGAAGACGTTGCCAGCCGCACCGGCGTGGGCGCCCGGCCGGCGGATCTCCCACAGGGCGAACACCAGGACGGCGATCCCGGTGGCGAAGATGATCAGCCCTTCGCGAATGCGCCGGCGGCGCTCGCGCGGGTCGACCGCCTCCGGCCGCCCTTTCGGCTCCGGCTTCACCGCCGATCTACTCGAACAGCCCGGCCTGCTCCCGGCCCGGCTGAACGCCGAAGTACTCGTACGCGCGCGCCGTCGCAACCCGGCCTCGGGCGGTCCGCTGAATGAACCCCTGGCGGATCAAGTACGGCTCGTGCAGCTCTTCGAGGGTGCCGGCGTCCTCCCCGGTCGCCGCTGCGATCGTGTCGATTCCCACCGGTCCCCCGTCGAACTTCTCGAGCAGCGTCATCATGTACTGGCGGTCCATCGGGTCGAACCCGCCCTCGTCGACGCCGAGCATGTTCAGTCCTTCGTCGACGACCGCGGTGGTAATGCGACCCTCGGCCCGCACTTGCGCATAATCGCGAAGCCGGCGCAGCAGCCGGTTGGCGATCCGCGGGGTGCCCCGCGAGCGCTTCGCGATGGCAAGCGCGGCGGCCTTTTCGATCTCGACCTCGAGCAGGCCGGCCGAGCGCGTGACGATCCGAGCGAGTTCATCCGCCGAATAGAACTCCAGTCGAAACGTCGAGCCGAAACGCGAACGAAGCGGGGGCGTAAGCAACCCGGAGCGCGTCGTCGCCCCGACGAGAGTAAACGGACACAGGTCGAGGGACACCGACCGCGCCGAGGGGCCCTCGCCGATCATCAAATCGATGCGAAAATCCTCCATCGCCGGGTACAAGATCTCTTCCGTCGCTCTGCCGAGACGATGGATCTCGTCGATGAACAGGACGTCTCCCGGCTCGAGGGCCGTCAGCAGCGCGGCCAAATCCCCCGCTTTGTCGATCACCGGCCCACTGGTCTGGTGAATGCGGACGTTCATTTCGCGCGCGATGATGTGCGCCAGCGACGTCTTGCCCAGGCCCGGAGGCCCCATCAGCAACACGTGGTCGAGCGCTTCGCCGCGCGCGCGGGCGGCCGTGATCGCAATCTCGAGATTCTCACGAGCGTGGCGCTGCCCCACGTACTCGGCAAGCGTCCCCGGACGCAGGCTGACCTCGCCAGCACTGTCTTCGGGCGCCTTCAGGGGGCTGACGATCGTATCGTCGGTCAAATCGCTCACGTTCAACTCAGCCTCGCCAGCGATTGCTTGATCAGATCCTCGACGGTCTGCGCTCCCGCTTCACGACTCTGCCGAACCGCCTGGTCCGCATCGCGCTCCCGGTAGCCGAGCGTAACGAGCGCCAGCACCGCATCGCGCAGGACTCCGACCGAATCGCCGACCTCGGGCTCGCCGCCGACTTTCTCCTTGAGCTCGAGCACGACCCGCTGGGCGGTCTTCTTCCCGATCCCGGGAATCGCAACCAAGCGCTCGCTCGAGCCGGAACGCAGCACTTCGGACAGCTCGTCCGCGTCGATTCCCGACAGGATGGCAAGCGCCATGCGCGGCCCGATCCCCGACACTCCACGCAGCAGGTTGAAGAGCGCCCGCTCGCGACGGTCCGCAAACGCAAACAACTCGAGCGCGTTCTCGCGCAAGTTCGTAACGGTGAATAAATCGACGGGCTCACCAACCGCGGGCAGCCGGTAAAACGTCGCGAGTGAAATCTGGGCCTGGTAGCCAACGCCCCCGCAGTCGACCAAGACCTCACCCGGCGATTTTTCGTCGAGGCGTCCTTTGAGCCGGCCGATCACCTTCGCCTCACCGCATGGCTCGCAGCGGCACGAACCCGGTCGTCGTAGCGCCGCCGGAAGCCGTGGCAGGCGGCGGCGGCGAGGGCATCGGCCTCGTCTTCGGCCGGCGTCACCGAAAGTCCGAACAGCCGCACGACGGCGGCCTGCATCTGTGCCTTGTCGGCACGCCCGTGCCCGACGAGAGCTTTCTTGATCGTAGCCGGTGCGTACTCGTGCGTGTCCATCGCTGCCCCGGCCGCCGCGGCCATCGCCACGCCGCGCGCCTCTCCAAGACGGAACGCACTTTGCACGTTGCGCGCCAGAAAGTTCCGTTCCAGGCTCAGGACCGCCGGCCGGTACCGCTCGATGACCCGGGCCAGCTCGGCGTAAATCTTGCCAAGGCGTTCACAGAGTTCCCCACGACCGGCGCGAATCGTTCCCGATGCCACCCGTTCGAGAGAGCGCCCGTTGCAGTCCACCACCGCCCAACCGGTAACGACCGATCCCGGGTCCACTCCCAACACGCGCACCGCCGCCTCCGCCCCGGCCTGCCGTGTCACGCCGACAACCGGTTGAGTTCCTCGTCGTCGATGTCGAAGTTGGCCGAAACCCGCTGCACGTCGTCGTGGTCTTCGAGCACCTCGAGAAGTTGCAGCGCCCTAGCCGCCTCCGAACCCGTCAGTTGAACGAAGTTTTTCGGCTCGAGCGCGATCTCCGCCGTGTCGATTTCGAAACCGGCCTCGACGAGCGCCGCGCGCACGTCCTCGAGCGCCTCGGGTTCGGTCACCACGAGCACGCCTGTCTCATCGCTGCGAATGTCGGTCGCGCCCGCGTCCGCCGCAACTTCGAACACGGCCTCTTCGGAAACCTCCTGGCCGGCCAAGCGGATGTGGCCGACGCGGTCGAACATCCAGGCGACGCAGCCGTTCTCGCCAAGATTCCCACCGTACTTGCTGAACAGGTGGCGGATCTCTGCGACCGTTCGGTTCCGGTTGTCCGTAAGCGCCTCGATCATCACCGCCATGCCTCCGGGACCGTAGCCCTCGTAGGTCACCTCGGCGTAATCGACGCCTTCGAGCTCACCGGTGCCTTTCTTGATCGCGCGCTCGATGTTCTCAGCCGGCATGCTGTTCGCGCGCGCCGTATTGACGGCCGTCCGCAGCCTAGGGTTGGCTGCGACGTCCCCGCCGCCCATGCGCGCGGCAACGGTGATCTCCTTGATCAACTTTGTGAACAGCTTGCCGCGACGCGCGTCCTTCGCCGCCTTCTTGTGCTTGATCGAATGCCACTTGGAGTGTCCGGACATCGCTTCTCGAAGCAGGACGCGGTAATCTTGACAGGCGACCACATGCGACGGCATCGCAACTGGGTCGGCCGGTCGTCCGCCGCTCGAACTGCTTTGTTTTTTCTAGTTATCACACGGCGAACAGAAGGTAAAACCAGAGATTGTGCGCACCGCATCCATGCTGACCTTACGATCCATCAGGCGGCGCTCTGCCAATGCTCGTTGCCGGCGCTGCGGGCGGCCACTGCGGGCCGGGGTCCTCGCGACCGTGTTGCTTGCAGCCGCTTGCTCGTCGCACCGGCCGCCGGTCCTCGAATTCCCCCCACCGCGCCTGACGAGCCACGGAACTCAGGTCGGGGTCGCTTCGTGGTACGGTCCGGGCTTCGCCGGACGGCCGACGGCGAGCGGCGAGGTCTACGATCCGGGTAAACTCACCGCCGCCCACCCGACGCTTCCACTCGGCACGAGGGTACGCGTAACCGACCTCGACAGCGGGCGGAGCGTGGTGGTTCGCATCAACGATCGCGGGCCGTTCGTCGCCGGCCGCATCATCGACCTGTCCCGAGCCGCAGCCGAACGCCTCGGGATGGTAGAGCGCGGGACCGCCCGCGTCGAGATTGCACTGGCCGACGAGGACACGCCCGCCTGGCCGGTGGTACGTTACGCGGTCCAAACGGGAGCCTACCGCTCGCGGCCAGATGCCCTGCGGCTTGCCCGCCGGGTCGCCGATCTCGGAGCGCCGGTCTACATCCTGCGGTCGGCCGAGCCCAGGCCGCTGTACCGGGTCCGCGTCGGCCCCTACGCGACTCGCCGCGACGCCGAGCTGGTCGCCCGGATCCTGCACGATCGAGGACACCGCGCGATGGTACTCGAAGAGCACTCGCGGCCGGGCATTCTCAAGCCCGGGGCGGGCACGACTCGCTCATCCACGCCAGGTAGGACGCTCCGACCCCCCGGGCGTCGAGGACGATGAACTCGGGAACCTCGTACGAGGAAAGCTCGGCAAGCCGGCGCTCGAGCCGCGGGCACAAGTCTTCGAACGACTTGATCACCAACAACGCCTCGGAGTCGTCCTCGAGCTTTCCGCGCCACCGGTAGGTGGACCGGACCTTGGTGCGCGAGACGCACGCAGCAAGGTGTTCCTCGACCAGGGTTCGCGCAATGCGGTCGCCGGTCTCCTCATCCGCTACGGTCGTCAGCACGACGACCGCCGTTCGCTCCTGACTCATGGTGCGTGGCCTCCTTGCGTCCCTTGCGCGACCAGCGCTCGGCGAGCTCCTCGTACGGCGGCAGCGGCAAAGCCCGCGGCCGTTTCGGCGGCATGTCGAGGCGCCGGCGCCACCAGGCCGCCATCCGGCGCCACGGCGGTCCCCCCGAAACCGGTGCCATCAGGCCGGATCGCACGAGTTCCCGACGGACCGGACCGAGAGCGCTGCGATCGACGCCGCCGCGCCGCTCGAAGGACCGCAGGCACTCGGCGAGCTCACTCGGGGTGCGGTGCAGTTCCGCCGCAACGTCGAGTACTCCGGCGACGTCGAGACATCCCATCACGAATAGCTTGAGCGCCGCCTCGAAGTAGCTGTCCACCCACGTCAAGCGCGGGCCGAACGGTTCGAACTCCCCGGCCGGCACGGGCCGCTGGCGCAGGATGAACAAATGGTCCACCGTCAGGCCCACGAACGCGTCGGGAAGAAGCCGCTCGATTCGGGACGTGTAGTGCTCGTCGACCGCGGCAAGTTCGAGCAACCGCATCACACGGTCCGCCTCGATCCGGCCCTCGACGACGTCGGAGAACAAGGAATAGACGAACGGATCGGACTCCCAATCGTCGCCGAACATCAGTAGCCGTGAGCCCGGTTCGAACTGGCGCGCATGCCGCAAGAGCTGCTCGAGCTTGTATCCGATCTGCTCGCGCACGGCCGCGAACCGCGCCGAGATCAGGTGGCGCATCTGGTTCTTGAACGCGATCCCGTCGTAGTCGATGCCATCGAGCGCAAGTTTTTCCTTGATCGCGCCGGCAATCTGCGGAGGAGACGCCGATACGAAATAAACCCGTGCGGCACGTCCCCTCCGGCGCACGCTGCGCCGCAGGCCCTTGATCAGCGATACTGCTCCGGGAACCGCAACCTTGTCCTCCCCTTTCTCGAACGGAACCTTGAGGAGCTGTCTGAGCGACTCGAAGTGCGAGACGAGGTAGGTCTTGTCGAGGTCCCAGATGAAGACCGTTGTGTAACGACGCGCCATTTCGCTCCCGTCCGTACCTAGTTCCCCGGCGATCTCAACCGGCCAGGTCGAGCCCGGCGAGCACGCGGCGCGTAGCCGTCAACGCGCATCCGCCCCCGGCCATCCTGCTGGAGAGCTGGGCAAGCCCCTCTGCATCGTCCACGTCGCGCCACGCGGGCAAGGCAGTCACGCATACCCGCGCGCGGCGGAGGCGGACGAGCGTCTCCTGCAGCACCTCGCGACTGCCCCACTCGGCGTCTAGTTCGAACACCGGCGGACAAACTCCGGCTGCCCCGATCAGGTAGTACCCGCCGTCGGACGACGGGCCGATCACTGCACCGGCCCGGCCGAGCGCAGCGGCGGCAGCCGCAACGTATGGCAGCGGCAGATCCGGAGTGTCGGCCCCAAGCACGATCGCCGCTTGGCCGGCGGCCACGGACCGCTGGATCAGCCGCTGCATCCTCGAGCCGAGGCTCCCCTCGCCCTGCCACACGAGATCGACCGACGCCGCGGCTGCAATCGCGGCAAGCTCGGGCGCCGCGCCGTCGGGGCACGCGGCAAGCACCGGCCGCCAGCCGCCGCCGA
>CAZQYE010000037.1:0-13172 GCA_964597375.1 uncultured Myxococcales bacterium | reverse complement strand
CAGGCGGAGCCGCCGGCCCTCGGTCCAGCGGGTGCTGAGCGCAAGCGGCCACCACAGGCGCTCGATGGGGCTCGTCCATCGCCGGCGCCGCTCGGCCGGGCGTTCGTCGAGCACGGCCGTGAAGGGAACGAAGCTGTAACGGGTGAGCAGGCCGCAGTAGACGAAAATACCCGCATACGTTGCGGCGACGGTCGCCGTCGTGAAATCTCCGGCGATCAGCAGGATCGCCGCGCGCACGACCACGGCCGCGGCGATGCAGATCGTGCCGGCACTGACGATGTTGAACAGGAGAAGCAGGCCGCGGGTTCTCAGTCGTTCCCCGATCGTTAGGGGCGCGGCGGTACCGGCAGCCGCGTCGAAGCGTACCGCCATGGTCGTGAGGACGACCACGAGGACCAGCGTCGAAAGCGGCAGCAGGACACGCGGATCGGCGCCGGGCTGCGAACCAGCGGCGGCGAGGGTGGCCAGCACGACTGCCACGGCCGCCCACAGCGGGAAGTCCGTGCGGACGAGTCGCCACGCTGCCGCCAACTCGCGGGGCAGGACGGCGGTGATCCATCGGGCCAGCGTCCACATGAAGCGGACCGGTTATCGCGTGCGGCGCGTGCGGGCAATCGGAGACGACATTGTTCATCCGATGGTGGCCGTGGTAGGCTTTGCGTCTTGGTGGCGAGGTTCTTGTCCATTGCGATCCTGGCGGCGGCATGCGCGGCCGCCGGCCTCTCTGGGTGCGCGGCGCTCCCCGGGACGAGGGCGCCGGCGTTTACCGTTCGGCGGCCCCAGCAACCCCCTGCGCCGCAGGCGCTCGAGCTGACCTCCCGGGAGCGCGCGGCCGGACACTATCTCAAGGGATTGATCGCCCGCAACGAAGGGGACAGCGCCCGTGCCCTAGACGAAATGCTCCGTGCGGCCGCTCTCGATCCCGGTGAGCCGCGCATTCGGCAGCAGCTCGTCGAGCTCTACGTCCGGCGTGCCGACCTCGATCAGGCGGTCGAGCAGGCCCTCACGCTGGCCGAAATGGCCCCGAACAACCCGCAGTACCGGCTTCTCGCGGCGGATCTGCTGTCGGCGGTCGGTCGCGCACAGGACGCGATCGAAGAGTACGAGGCGGTGCTCGCCCACGTACCGAACAACGAGGAAGTCTTGGTCAAGCTCGGGGCACTGTACACTCGCGAGGGCGAGGCCAAGAAAGGAATCGCGTTGCTTACGCGCGCGGCCACGCTCAACCCGGAATCCTTCGTCGTGCAGTTCTATCTCGGCCGGGCGTTCGCCCGCGACGGAAACTACGAAGAAGCGCTGAGGGCCTACCGCAGAGCGATCGAAGCGAATCCGTCCTCCGACCAGACCTACCTCGAGATGGGATTCGTCTACGAGCAACAGGGAATGCGCGACAAAGCCGTCGAGAGCTACAAGAAAGCGCTCGAGTTCAACCCAAGTTCGCTCCTGGCGCGGCGGCAGCTCGGTGGCATCTACGTTCGCGAAGGAAAGTTCGACGACGCGATCGAACAGTTCGAGGAGCTCGTCGACCTCGAGGACGATCCGCTCGACACGCAGACGAAAATCGGCCTCATCAGCCTCGAAAAAGGTGACTTCGAGAGGGCGGCCCTCGAATTCAACATGGTGCTCGGCGCCCGCCCCGAAGACCATGACGTACGTTTCTATCTCGCGGTGACCTACCACGAGCTCGGCGACCTCAAGGCGGCAGAGCGCGAACTCAGGTTGATTCCCCCGACGGCGGATCGCTACGGGGACGCTCGGATCCATCTCGGACAGTTGCTGTACGAGCAGGGCAGGGTGGCCGAGGCGGCTACCGCGGTGGAAAAGCTCCTGGCCTACGACCCGGAGAACGTTCGCGCGCTGCGTTATCTGATCGAGCTGTACGAAACCGAGCGCGACTTCGAAAAGGCGCTTGCCTACGCGCACCGTCTCGTCGATTCGAATCCGCAAAACGACGAGTTTCTGTATCGGCTGGCATGGGTCTACGAAAAGGCGGGCCAGCGCGATCAGGCGATCGCCATCCTGCGGCGGGTGATCGAGATCAATCCGGACAACGGACCGGCCCTGAACTTCCTCGGCTACACCTACGCCGAACGGGGCGAGAATCTCGATGAGGCGGAGCGTCTCATCCGCCATGCTCTCGAGCTGCATCCCAACGACGGATTCTTCCTCGACAGTCTCGGTTGGGTGTTCTACCAGCGCGGCGACTACGCGCGCGCGATCACGCACTTGGAGCGGGCCGTCGAGTTGTCGGGCAACGACCCCGTCATCGGCGAGCACCTGGCCGACGCCTACAGTAAGGTCGGCCGTACGGAAGATGCGATTCGGCTGTACCGCGACTGCGAGGCGCGCACCGAAGACACTGCGCAACGCAAGCGAGTCGGCGAAAAGCTGTTGGAACTCGAGGGCCGTGCCGAGTCGACGCCGTCGGGTACCTGATCCCAGCGCTCGCAGGTTGCGTTGGGCCGCTGCGCTTCTCGTGCTCGCGGCGGCCGGCTGTACGGGAACGCTGCGACGCGCTCCGGTGCAGGAAGCTCCTCCGACCCCCGCATGGGAGGACGTCTACCGGATTCTCGCCCGGCGCCACGCCGCGTTCGCTTCGTTCCAGGGCCAAGGCTCGCTCGTGTACGAAAGTGAGCAAGAATCGATCCGCACGGCTCAGATGATCGTGGTCAAGGCGCCGGACAAGGTACGCATCGACTTCCGCAGTCCGTTCACGCTGACGTACACGGTGACCAGCGACGGGCGTGAGTTGGCGGCGTACGACCGCGGCGAAAAGGTTCTCTATCGAGGTGCGCCGACGGTCGAGCACCTGGCCCGGTACGCGCGCGTACCGGTACCGTTGATTGCTCTGACCGCGCTTCTCAGGGGCCTGCCGCCGTTGCCGGACGAGTCGGCCGGCGGCACCATTCAGGCCGTCGAGGACGGGTGGCTGTGGACCGGAAAGCTCGATGCGACCTCCCAGATCACAGTCGTTCTCGATCCGAACACCACGAACGTACGGCAGGTCCGCATGATGACCGCAGACGGGATTCTCGACGTGACTTTCGACCGCTACGAGGAAGTGGGTGGCGAGCGTGCGGCCCACCGGATCCGCGCTCAGCTTCCCGGTGGTGCGCGAGTGGAGATTCGCTACGGCACGATCTGGCTGGACCGCAAGCATCAGGACTCGGCGTTCCACTTGCACGCGCCCAAGGGGGTGCGCGTCATTGACATGGGAGCGTAGAGCGAAGTGCTGGCAGCCTTGGGACAGAGAAACACGTACCGCTGGGTGCTGGCGGCGCTTGCCGTCTCTGCGGTCCTCCTGGGGGCCGCCGCGTGCCATGAGGGCAAGCCGGGCGGTGGGGAACGAATGCCGGCGGCCGGCGACATGTCGCCGGCCACCGGGGACGCGATCGTCGAGGGCACGATCGGCGACGCTTCGAACCTGATTCCGATGCTGGCCGGCGACAGCGCCTCCCACGACGTCGCCGGCTTGATCTTCGACGGCCTGGTTGCCTACGACAAGAACCTGAGCGGTCTCGAACCGCGCCTGGCCCGCAGTTGGGAGGTTTCGCCCGACGGCTTGCAGATTACCTTCCACTTGCGCGACGACGTCCGGTGGCAGGACGGGGAGCCGTTCTCGGCGTACGACATCGAGTTCGGTTTCAAGACGATCACCGATCCGAAGACGTTGACAGCCTATGCGGAGGACTTCCTGCAAGTCGAGCGGTTCGAAGTCGTCGACGACTACACGATACGGTTGACCTACCGCAAGCCGTTTGCACCGGCCCTAGCGAGTTGGGGAGACCTCGTGGTTCTGCCGCGCCACTTGCTCGAGGGCCGCGACATCAATACGGCGACGGACTTCGCCCGCCATCCGGTCGGACTCGGGCCGTACCGGTTCCAGTCGTGGGAACCGCAAAAGAGCATCACGCTCGTGGCCAACGACGATTACTACCGGGGTCGCCCGTACATCGACCGGGTCGTCTATCGGGTCATTCCCGACCGCCAGACGCAGTTTCTCGAGCTGAAGTCCGGCGGCCTCGACATGATGGGGCTGACGCCGCTCCAGTACACCCGGCAGACCCAGTCGGCCGAGTTCGAACGCAACTTCCGCAAATACAAATACCTGACGCACTCCTACACGTACCTGGGATACAACCTGAAGAATCCGCTGTTCGCGGATCGGCGCGTCCGCCGGGCGCTGACGCACGCAATCAACAAGCAGGAGATCGTCGATGCCGTCCTGCTCGGTCTTGGGCAGCCGGCCAAAGGACCCTACAAGCCCGGTACGATTTGGGAGAACACGCAGGTCGAGGATCTGGCTTATGATCCCGATCGTGCGCGGGCCCTGTTGGCCGAAGCCGGATGGCGCGACGAGGACGGCGACGGCATTCTCGAGCGCGACGGCCGGCGTTTTTCGTTCGAAATCCTGACGAATCAGGGCAACGAACTGCGAGAGAAAACCGCAACGATCATTCAGCGGCGGTTCCGCGAAATCGGCGTCGAAGCGGACGTCCGCGTGATCGAATGGTCGGCCTTCATCAACAACTTCATCGACAAGCGCAAGTTCGATGCGGTCGTGCTCGGGTGGAGTCTCAATCCGGATCCCGACCAGTACGACATCTGGCACTCGTCGAAGACCAAGGAAAAGGAGTTCAACTTCATCTCGTTTTCCAATCCGATGGTCGACGAACTCCTCGAGAAAGGACGCCGCACCTTCGATCGCGACGAGCGCAAGCGGATCTACGATCGGTTTCAAGAGTTGTTGATCGAGGAGCAACCGTACACGTTCTTGTACGTGGCGGCAGCGTTGCCGGTGGTGCACGCACGCTTCCACGGGATCGAGCCGGCGCCGGCCGGAATCGGCTATAATTTCAAGGACTGGTACGTACCGAAGCCGCTGCAGAAGTATTCGATGACGCCGTGACGCGGCGCCTCAGTCGTGCGTGGGTCGGGCTGGGCGCGGCGCGCGGCCCAAAAGTGGACGAGTCGT
This sequence comes from uncultured Myxococcales bacterium, assembly GCA_964597375.1. GTDB lineage: Bacteria > Desulfobacterota > Binatia > UBA1149 > SPBQ01 > CAZQYE01. The sequence goes on along the minus strand of CAZQYE010000037.1, from coordinate 8,197 downwards.
GCTGGAGTATCTGATTCGACGGTTGATCGGTCTGATTCCGCTCCTTCTCGGAATCACGTTCATTTCGTTTCTCGTCATTCACATGGCGCCCGGGTCGCCCATCGATCTACTGACCGACATGAATCCCGACGCCAGCCCGGAACTGCGCGAGCGGCTCGAGCAGCACTGGGGGCTCGACAAGCCGTACCACGTTCAGTACTGGATCTGGCTCAAGCGCGTCGCCGTCGGCGACTTCGGCCGATCCCTGTCGCGCGATGCGCGCCCGGTCCTAGACAAGATCCGCGAGGCCCTGCCCGTCACCCTGCTGCTGAACTCACTGTCGCTCGCGTTGATTCTGCTTACTGCCATTCCCATCGGCGTCTATTCGGCGACCCACCAGTATTCGACCGCCGACCGGCTGACGACGGTGTTCGTGTTCCTGGGGTTCGCGATGCCTACGTTCTGGCTGGCTCTGCTGTGCATGATGCTGTTCGGGGTGCAGCTCGGGTGGGTGCCGATTTCGGGCCTGAAGTCGCTCGACTACGAGACTCTGTCTCTGGCAGGCAAGATTCTGGACCGCGTTCGCCACCTCGTGTTGCCCGTCTCGATCTCGGCGGTGACGAGTCTGGCCGGGCTTTCCCGGTATATGCGCTCGAGCATGCTCGAGGTGTTCCGCCAGGACTACATTACGACCGCTCGATCGAAGGGGTTGAGCGAACGAGCGGTCGTCTATCGCCATGCCTTGCGCAACGCGCTGCTTCCGGTGATCACGATTCTCGGCTTGTCGTTGCCCGGCCTGATCGGTGGCTCGGTGATCTTCGAAACGATCTTCGCGATCCCGGGGATGGGGCGGCTGTTCTACAACAGCGTGATGATGCGCGACTACACCGTCGTGATGGGGATTCTCGTCATCGGTGCGGTTCTGACCTTGCTCGGCAACCTGCTCGCCGACGTGTCCTATGCGATCGTCGATCCGAGGTTGAGGCGCCGATGAGCACGCTCGCGCAAATGCGGCGGAACCGGTTGACCTTGATGGGCGCGGCGATCGTTGCGGTGTTGTTCGTCGTCGCTGCGGCGGCGCCGGTGCTGGCACCGTATGACTACGCGGCGATCGATGCAGCGCACGTGCTCGAGCCACCGAGCGCTGCGCACTGGCTCGGGACGGACGGCCTGGGCCGCGACGTGCTCAGCCGCATGATCTACGGTGCGCGCGTGTCCTTGCTCGTGGGGTTCGTGTCGGCCGGCCTGGCGTGCTTGATCGGGGTGTTGCTCGGCGCCGTGGCGGGCTATTTCGGGGGCGTCGTCGATACGATCGTCATGCGCCTGGTCGACGTGATGCTCAGCTTTCCCTCGTTCTTCTTGATCCTGGCGGTCATCGCCTATCTCGATGCCAGTATCTGGAACATCATGGTGGTGATCGGCATCACCTCGTGGATGGGGGTCTGCCGGCTGGTTCGGGCGGAGTTCCTGAGTCTGAAGAAGCGTGAGTTCATGGTTGCGGCCGAAGCGCTGGGGTTGCGCCCGTGGCGGATCATCGCCCGGCACGGTCTTCCCAATGCCATGGCGCCGGTTTTCGTGGCGTTCATTCTCGGAGTCGCCGGCGCCATTCTCACGGAGAGCGCGCTGAGCTTCCTCGGTATCGGCGTCCAGCCGCCCGATCCGAGTTGGGGCAACATGCTCACCGAGGGCAAGACGACGATCGAGGTCGCTTGGTGGCTCTCGGTGTACCCGGGCTGCGCGATTCTGATCACCGTGCTCGGCTACAATCTGCTCGGCGAGGGAATGCGGGACGTGCTCGATCCGCGCTTGCGGGGTAGCGGGTGAGGTCGGGGGGAGCGTGTCGTCTCTACTCGAAGTACGGGATCTGACGACCGCGTTTTATGGAGAGCGCGGGCGCGCGGTCGCGGTCGACGGCGTGTCGCTGGAGATTGCCGCGGGTGAGACCCTCGGGCTCGTCGGCGAGTCGGGTTGCGGCAAGAGCGTGACGGCGCTGTCGATCATGCGGTTGGTGCCCGATCCGCCGGGTCGCATCGAGGGGGGTTCGATTCGGTTCGACGGCCGCGACTTGCTGGAGCTGCCGGAGCCGGCGATGCGCAAGATCCGCGGCGGCGAGATTGCGATGATCTTCCAGGAGCCGATGACCTCGCTCAACCCGGTGTTCACGATCGGTTACCAGATCGCCGAGGCCGTTCGCATTCACCTGGGCATGAGCAAGCGGGAGGCGTATGCCGAGGCCGTACGGATGCTCGAACTCGTCGAGATTCCCGATCCCGCCAAGCGTGTTCGCGATTATCCCCACCAGCTGAGCGGCGGAATGCGCCAGCGTGTCATGATTGCGATGGCCCTGTCGTGCAATCCACGCCTGTTGATCGCCGACGAACCGACGACGGCGCTCGACGTCACGATCCAGGCCCAGATCCTCGACTTGCTCGCTTCCCTCAGGGAGCGGCTGGGCATGGCGATGATGCTCATCACCCACGATCTCGGTGTCGTCGCGGAACACGCCGATCGCCTGGTCGTGATGTACGCGGGGCGGGTCGTCGAAGAAGGGCCGGTTCGCGACGTCCTCGAGTCGCCGGCACATCCCTACACTCGCGGTCTGCTCGCTTCGCAGCCGGAATTCGGACGAATCGGAGAACCGCTCGAGACGATTCCGGGAATGGTTCCTTCGCTGTGGGATCTACCCTCCGGTTGCAGGTTCCGCGAGCGCTGCGCGTTGGCCGAGCCGCGCTGCGCCGAGATCGATCCGGGACTCGAACCCGTCGCCGGGCAACACCGGGCGGCCTGTCCGATCACCGCCGCTGCGAGGGAGCCGCGATGAGCGGCGCGCTGGTCGAGGCACGGGGCCTACGGCGCACGTTCGCCGCCGGGGGCGGTATGCTCGGGAGGAGACCGGCGCTCGTTCGGGCGGTCGACGGCGTGGATCTTCGGATCGAAGAAGGCGAGACCCTCGGGATCGTCGGCGAGTCGGGCTCCGGGAAATCGACGTTGGGGCGCCTCCTGCTCGGCCTGCTCAGACCGACGGAAGGCACCGTGTGGTTCGGCGGCCGGGATCTCGCCGCCCTGTCGAGGCGGCAACTGCGCGAGCTCCGGCGCGAGATGCAGATCATCTTTCAGGATCCGTATGCATCCCTCAATCCGCGAATGCGGATTGGACGGATCATCGGCGAGGGTCTCGAAGTCCACGGGCTCGCTCGAGGCCGAGAGCTGCGCCGGCGGGTGCTCGACCTCATGGCCCGCGTCGGACTCGACGAGGACGCGTACGACCGATACCCGCACGAGTTCAGTGGCGGCCAACGACAGCGTGTGGGCATTGCGCGGGCCCTTGCGGTCGGCCCGCGCTTCATCGTGGCCGACGAGCCCGTTTCCGCTCTCGACGTGTCGATTCAGGCGCAGATTCTCAATCTTCTGATCGACTTGCAGCGCGAGTTGGGCCTCACCTATGCGTTCATTTCGCACGACCTGCGGGTCGTCGAGCACGTCAGCCACCGGGTGGCCGTGATGTACCTAGGGCGCATCGTCGAAGAGGCTCCGGCGCGGGCGATCTACGACGACGCCCGCCACCCGTATACGAAGGCGCTGTTGTCGGCCGTGCCGAGAATCTCCGGAGACGGCCGCCGGGAGAGAATTCGCCTGACGGGGGACGTGCCGAGCCCGATTGCACCGCCGCCCGGGTGTCCGTTTCACCCGCGCTGTCCCGTGGCCGAGGATCGTTGCCGTCGCGAGGTGCCCCGGCTCGAGGAACGCGGGGGCGGCCACCGGGTGGCATGCCACCTCGAATCGTGAGGCGCCGGCTCGGCGCCTTTCCGGAAAAAGCGAGGAATCCGGTTATCGAGTGCGGATGCGCGCAGCCTTTCCGGACAGCTCGCGCAAATAGTAGAGGCGGCTGCGGCGGACGATGCCTCTGCTTTTCACCTCGATCTTTTCGATCCGGGGCGAGTGGAGAGGAAACGTTCGTTCGACGCCCACTCCGTACGAGGTCTTGCGCACGGTGAACGTCGCGCGATTGCCGCCCGAGGTGCGGCGGATGCAGATGCCTTCGAAGACTTGGATGCGCTCTTTCTCCCCCTCGACGATCTTCGCATGGACACGCAGGGTGTCCCCCGCCCGGAAGTCGGGAACCTCGCGTTTTTGCTCGGCTTCGATTCGGTCGATGGCGTTCATGGCCCAAGTCCTCCGTGATGCAAACCGAGCCTTCTACCGCGTTCCGCGCAAGCGGTCAAGAATCACCGCGGCCGCGGCGCGCACCGAGAGGTGGTTGAAGTCGCTCGGGCCCCGCACCGGCGCCAGCCGGTAAGCAGCTCGCGAGAGCACCTCGCCGGCAAGTCCCCATCCCGTTCCCAGAAGCAGGAGCAACGGCGGGCCCTGCTCGTCGATTCGCCGGCGTAGCTCCTCGTAGCCGATTACCCCTTCGCCCTCGCGGGCACTGGTGGCGACCAGCCGGGGTACGTGGCCGGTTTCCGCCTCGATGTCGATCTCGACTCCCTCGAGCGTACGCTCGAGGCGGACGATCTCGAGGGCCTCGGTGCGGGTCGGATTGTACCGGCTGCCGTGTCCAGTCTTCCAGTGCTCGAGAATACGGCGCGCCAGACCGCGCAGTGCGTCGACCGGCGTGACGATATAGAACGCGTTGACGCCGTAGGTGCGGCACGAGCGAGCGATGTCGTGGACGTCGATCGTCGTGATCGATGCCGTGACGATGTTGCCGTGTTTGTCGTAGACGGGGTGGTGGACGAGGGCCACGTACAGGTCAGCCATCGTCTTCGTCTCCGCCGGCCGCTAGATCGGGCCGCCGCTCGCGCGTTCGTGCCACGGCTTGGCGGCGGCGCCAGCGTGCGATCTCCGCGTGATTGCCCGAGAGCAGCACTCCCGGCACCCGCATGCCGCGAAAGACTTCCGGCCGCGTGTACTGCGGGTGCTCGAGCAGGCCCTCGCTGAAGGATTCCTCGCAAGGCGAAAGCGGCGAGCCGAGGACGCCCGGGACCAGTCGGCCCACGGCGTCGATCAGCGCCGCGGCCGCGATCTCGCCGCCGGTCAACACGAAGTCGCCGAGCGAGATCTCCTCGTCGAAGAGCGGCCGCGCCCGCTCGTCGATCCCTTCGTATCGCCCGCAAAACAGCAGCAAAGACCCCGCTTCGGCCAGTCGCCGTGCCGTCCTCTGATCGAAAGGGCGCCCCTGGGGAGTGAGCAGCACCGCGCGCCTACTGCGAGCCTTGCGGCGCACGTCCTCGACGGCGGCATAGATGGGCTCGCAGCGCATGACCATGCCCGGGCCGCCGCCGTACGGCGAGTCGTCGATCGGGTGCGGGCTGCCGCCGGTGTAGTCTCGGAGTTGGTGCAGGTGAACTTCGAGCAGGCCGCTTTCGACCGCTTTGCCGATGACGCCGGTCGTGGCGACGGCCGCCACGATCTCCGGGAACAGCGCGATGACGTCGAACCTCAGTCCGGGTTGCCTGCCTCCGGGCGGGGAGGACGATTGGTCCTGCTTGCTCGCCATCCGTTCGCTTACCGTTTCCCCCGGGGCGTCGCAGGCGACTCTTCGGCGAGGAGCGCGTCGGGCTCGACGACGATCCGCCCGCGCCGCCTGTCGATCTCGACGACCGCGCGCGAGGTCATCGGGACCAGCACCTCGCGCCGTCCCTCGCGGGCGACGCAGACGTCGTTGGCGCCGGTCTCGAGCACTTCGACTACTCTGCCGAACGAGCTGCCGTCGGTGCCGGCTACTTCGAGGCCGATGAGTTCGAAGTCGTAGTACTCCCCGCCCCGAGGGGTCGGAAGGGAGGACCTCTCGACGGCTACGTTCATACCCCTGAGTTCCTCGGCTGCATTGCGATCGGCAACGCCTTCGAAACCGACGACGAGGCCGTGCGGGTGCGCTCGGACCGACGATACGCGGCTCGGCCGGCGTGCTCGGCCGTGAAGGAGAAAGAGGTCGCTTCCCGGCGCGATGACGCCGGCCACGGTTGCATCGACCGCTACGAGGAGGTGCCCGCGCACCCCGTGTGCGCGTACGACCTTGCCGATGACGATCGGATCGGAGCTGTCGCGGAGGTGGGTCGCCTCAGTCTTCGACGATTTCGAGGACGACTTTGCGGTTGGCACGAGAAGCCGCGGCGTTGAGGATCGTACGAAGAGATTTGGCCGTTCTGCCCTGCTTGCCGATCACGCGGCCGAGATCTTCCTTGTCCACCCGCAAGTGCAGCGTGGACTGCTCTTCCGTCTGGTTTTCAGTCACCTCGACGGCATCGGGGTGTGTCACGAGGTTCTGTGCCAGGAACTCGAGGAGTTCCTTGAGAACGACGCTCTGCTTCCGGATCTCGTCTAGAGCGACAGGCCGGCCTTCTTGAGCAGATTGGCCACTGTCGGCGTGGGAAGTGCGCCCTTCTTCAACCATGAGTTGACCTTCTCCGCATCGATACGAACCTCGGCGGGATCCTTCAGCGGATCGTAGGTTCCGATCTCGGCGAGGTTTCTGCCGTCTCGGGGTGCTCGGCTATCGGCCACCACGACCCGGTAGAACGGTCGTTTCTTGCCCCCGTGTCTTGCGAGTCTGATCTTAACTGCCATGTAACCCTTCTTTGAGCATTATTTGGTCCGTTTGTAAACAGCCGGCCCCCTCCTTTTCCATTGACCGGCTCCGTCAACGAAAAAGCGCCCCCCGGGCCCCAAGCGGGCCGGGGGGCGCTGCGCTGCCTGCTGGACAGGCGCTTTTTTTACATCATTCCGGGCATTCCGCCGCCGCCACCGGGCATTGCCGGGGCCTCTTTCTTCTCCTCGGGCTTCTCGGCCACCAGGGCCTCGGTCGTGAGCATGAGCCCGGCCACCGAGGCGGCGTTTTGCAGGGCCGTCCGTACGACCTTCGTCGGATCGATGATTCCCGACTTCATCAGGTCCTCGAACTCCCCGGTCGCCGCGTTGAAGCCGAACGCGCCCTTGCCGTTCTTGATCTTCTCGATCACGACCGAGGACTCCTCGCCCGCGTTCGACGCGATCCAGCGAGCCGGCTCCTCGCAGGCCCGGCGCAGGATTCGCAGGCCGACGGCTTCCTCGTCCGTGCACTTGACGCTGTCGAGCGCCGACGAGCAGCGTACCAGGGCGACGCCGCCACCGGGAACGATTCCCTCTTCTACGGCCGCCCGCGTGGCGTGCAGAGCGTCCTCCACCCGCGCCTTCTTTTCCTTCATCTCGACTTCGGTGGCCGCGCCGACCTTGATGACGGCCACGCCGCCGACGATCTTCGCGAGCCGCTCCTGCAGCTTCTCGCGGTCGTAGTCCGAGGTCGTCTCCTCGATCTGCGCGCGGATCGTCTTGATCCGGCCCTCGATGTCGGCCTTCTTGCCGGCGCCGTCGACGATCGTGGTGTTGTCCTTGTCGACCACGATGCGCTTGGCCTTGCCGAGATCACCGATGCCGACGTTCTCGAGCTTCAGCCCGAGCTCCTCGGAGATGACCTTACCACCGGTCAGGATGGCGATGTCCTTGAGCATCTCCTTGCGGCGATCGCCGAAGCCGGGCGCCTTGACCGCGCAGCAGTTGAGGGTCCCGCGGATCTTGTTGACGACGAGGGTCGCCAGCGCCTCGCCGTCGACGTCCTCGGCGATGACGATGAAGGGCCGTCCCTGCTTGGCGATCTGCTCGAGCACCGGCAGGAGGTCCTTCATGTTGGAGATCTTCTTCTCGTGGATGAGGATCAGGGCATCCTCGAGGGTGCACGTCATCCGCTCGGGGTCGGTGACGAAGTACGGCGAGAGGTAGCCGCGGTCGAACTGCATTCCCTCGACGACCTCGAGCGTCGTTTCGAGGGCCTTGTTCTCTTCGACCGTGATCACGCCTTCCTTGCCGACCTTGTCCATCGCCTCGGCGATGATGTTGCCGATCGTGGTGTCGGAGTTCGCCGAGATCGTGCCGACCTGGGCGATTTCCTCGCGGCTCTTCGTCGACTTCGAGAGCTTCTTCAGCTCGCCGACGATCGCCTCGACGCCCTTGTCGATGCCGCGTTTGAGCGACATCGGGTCGTGGCCCGCCGCGACCAGCTTGGCGCCTTCCGTGAAGATCGCCCGCGCCAAGACCGTCGCGGTCGTCGTGCCGTCACCGGCGACGTCGGAGGTCTTGGAGGCGACTTCCTTCACCATCTGGGCACCCATGTTCTCGAACTTGTCCTCGAGCTCGATCTCCTTGGCCACGGACACGCCGTCCTTGGTGATCGTGGGCGCGCCCC
>CAZQYE010000036.1:0-13579 GCA_964597375.1 uncultured Myxococcales bacterium | reverse complement strand
CCCCCGCGGCAGCGAGCAGAGCAACGGCCCCTCCAAGGCTCGAGCCGACGAGGATGCGCCGGGCCGGGCCGAACTCGTCGAGAAAGTCGAGGGCCCCGATCAGATCGTCGACCTCACCGCTGATCGTGAGATCTTCAAAACTCCCCTCGGAATCACCGACGTAGGAGAAGTCGAAGCGCAGGATCGTGTATCCAGCGGGACCGAATCGTTCGACGATTGCGCGCTGCTTGTTGCCGTGGCGGGTGGACTCCATGCCGTGGCACAGCACGAGGGTCGTGCCGTTCGCCGGCTCGGGACGGTGCAGGTCGCCTACGAGCATGTTGCCGCGCCGGCTTGCGAACTCCACCGGCTCGGCGGCCGGCACTCGGGCGTCCCGTTGTGGCATGGTCCCCGCTATTGATATCATAGGCTGCTGTGGTCTCGAAAGACGATCGCGCCGACCCCGCGGCGCTTCGACTGATCGCTCGCCTCGAGGCGATCGTTCCCGGGCGGCGTCGCGCAGCGATCGTTTCTCTCGTGTCGGCCTACGCCGAGCACCTTCGCTCGGAAGCGGGCTTGTCGCCGGCAACCCGGCGCGCCTACCTCACCGACCTCGGCCAGCTTCTCGAGTTCGCGTTCGATGGAGCCCCCTCGGCACCACTCGACCCGTTCCGCGTCGACACGGTGCGAGCCTTTCTCGCCGCCCACGCCAGGAGCTCGTCGCGTACCACGGTAGCGCGCAAGCTCGCCGCGTTGCGATCCTTTTATGGTTTCGCCGGTCGCGAGGGAGCGACCGCCAATCCCGCCGAGGCGATCATCGGGCCGCGGCCGCAGCGACGCTTGCCGGCGCACTTGGTCGTGGACGACGTCGCTCGCTTGCTCGAGGCGGCCGCGCAGGCGGTCGCTCGAGCGGGCAAGCGCCAGAAGCCTCTGCGCCTGCGCGATCGTGCCCTGCTCGAGCTGCTCTACTCCTCGGGCCTGCGCGCCTCGGAGGCCGTCGCCCTCGACTGGGACCATGTCGACACGGCGCTCGGCGTCGTACGCGTCGAGCGAGGCAAAGGCGGCAAACAGCGCGTGGTGCCGATGACGGCCGACGCCGGCCGCGTACTCACCGAGTATCGCAACGGGTGGGACCGGCCGCGCTATGATGAGCGCGCCGTGTTTCTCAATCACCGAGGGCGGCGCCTGAACGTGCGCAGTGTCGGCCGGATCGTCGAAGCGGCCCTCCGTGCGGCCGGCCTGGCCGTCACGGCGAGCCCCCATGCCCTGCGCCACAGTTTCGCCACACACTTGCTCGAAAGCGGCGCCGATCTGCGGGCCATCCAGGAGATGCTCGGCCACGCGTCGATCTCGACCACACAGCGTTACACGCACGTCGACTTGCGCCACCTGACGGCCGTGTACGACAAGGCGCACCCGCGCGCGTGAGCCCGCCCCCACGCTGGCAATCCCCGCTCGAATGGGCCAAGTAATGGCCGTGTTCCAAGCAACGACCATCGTCTGTGTGCGTCGCGACGGCCGTGTCGCAATGGCTGGCGACGGGCAGGTGAGCAACGGCAACACCGTGCTCAAGCACTCGGCGCGCAAGGTGAAGAAGATCTACGGCGGCAAGGTTTTGGCCGGATTCGCCGGCGGCGGCGCCGACGCGCTGACGCTGTTCGAAAAGTTCGAGGGCAAGCTGGAAAAGTACAGCGGGAACCTCGAACGGGCGGCCATCGAGCTGGCCAAGGACTGGCGCAGCGATCGGGTCCTCAGGCGACTGGAAGCGCTGATGATCGTCGCCGACCCCGCCCGTTCGCTCCTCCTGTCGGGGTCGGGCGATATCGTCGAACCCGACGACGGCATCTTGGCGATCGGCTCGGGCGGCAACTACGCGCTGGCGGCGGCGCGTGCGCTGCTGCGCCATAGCGACCTCGGTGCCGAGGAGATCGCCCGGCGTGCGATCGAAATCGCTTCGGAGATCTGCGTCTTCACGAACGACCGGATTCAACTGGAGGAACTCTCGTGAGCGGGTACCTGATGACTCCTCGCGAGATCGTCTCCGAACTCGACCGCTACATCGTCGGCCAAGCGGCGGCCAAGCGCGCCGTGGCCATTGCCCTGCGCAACCGCTGGCGCCGGTTGCAGGTCCCCGAGGATCTGCGCGAGGAAATCGCCCCGAAAAACATCATCATGATCGGCCCCACCGGTGTGGGGAAGACGGAAATTTCGCGGCGGCTGGCCCGCTTGGCGGCGGCACCGTTCATCAAAGTCGAGGCTTCGCGCTTCACCGAAGTCGGTTACGTCGGGCGGGACGTGGAATCGATCATTCGCGATCTCACGGAACTCGCGGTCACGATGGTGCGCGAAGAAGAGAGTGAGAAACTCCGGGTCAAGGCACGTGAAGCGGCCGAGGAGAGGATTCTCGACGTCCTGCTGCCCGGGGAATCGCTCGCTGCCGGAGCCGGCGGCCCCGAGTCGCCGCCCGAGTCCGAAGAGACGCGCGAAAAGCTCCGCCAGCTCCTGCGCGCGGGCAAGCTCGACGACCGGGTGGTGGAGCTCGAGCCGAGCGGGGGCGGCCCGACGCACGGCGCGATGCTCGAGATCATCACGCCGCAGAACCTCGAAGAGGCCGGGTTCAACCTCAAAGACGCTCTCGGCAGCATCTTCGGTAATCGCGAGCAGCGCGCTCAGAAGATGACGGTCGCCGAGGCGCTCGAAGTCCTGACCAAGCAGGAAGCCGATCGCATGGTCGACCAGCACCGCGTGTCGGCGGAAGCCGTCCGGCGGGTCGAGGAAAACGGGATCGTCTTCATCGACGAGATCGACAAGATCTGTGCCCGTGAGGGTGCGGCGTCGCACGGCCCGGACGTGTCGCGCGAGGGCGTTCAGCGTGACCTCCTGCCGATCGTCGAGGGATCGTCGGTCAAGACGCGCTATGGCATGGTGCGCACCGACCACATCCTCTTCATCGCATCGGGAGCGTTCAACCTGTCGAAACCATCCGACTTGATTCCCGAGTTCCAGGGTCGCTTCCCGATCCGCGTGGAGCTCGACGCGCTCGGCAAGGAAGACTTCGTGCGCATTCTCACCGAGCCGCGCAATTCACTCACCAAGCAGTACGTCGCGTTACTCGAGACCGAAGGCGTCCATCTCGAGTTCGAGGACTCGGCGATCGCCGAAATTGCAGCGATCGCCGCCGACGTGAACACGCGAACGGAAAACACTGGAGCGCGACGACTGCACACGATCATGGAAAAGCTGCTCGAAGACGTTTCCTACACCGCACCGGAGAACTCGGGCAAGACCGTACGTATCGATGCCGCGTACGTGCGGGACAAGCTCGGGCGGATCCTGGAAGACCAGGACCTATCGAGGTATATTTTGTAGTTTACGGGACCGGGCGGGACGCCAGTGGACAAACTCATCGCCAAGGCGGAGGTTCTCCTCGAAGCGCTGCCGTACATGCAGCGATTCGCCGGGCGCACGGTCGTCATCAAGTACGGCGGCAGCGCGATGGTGGACGAGCGACTCAAGCTCGGCTTCGCCGAGGACGTCGTTTTGCTGCGCTCGCTCGGAATCCATCCGGTGATCGTTCACGGCGGCGGGCCTCAGATCGGCCGGGTCCTCGAACGCATCGGAATCGAGTCGAGCTTTGTGCGGGGTCTGCGGGTCACCGACGAGGCGACGATGGAAATCGTCGAGATGGTGCTCGCCGGGCAAATCAACAAGGACATCGTGTCGATGATCCAGGCGCACGGCGGCCGGGCGGTCGGACTGAGCGGCAAGGACGGCGGTCTGCTCACCGCGAGCAAGATGCGGGTCCGGGTGGCCGGCGACGACGGGCGCTCGTCGATGGTCGATATCGGCATGGTCGGCAAGGTCGACCGCGTCGAGCCGGAGGTCGTCGAGAACCTGACGGGCGACGGCTTCATTCCAGTGATCGCGCCGATCGCAGCGGACGGGCGCGGCCGCACGTACAACGTGAACGCCGATTTGGCGGCCTCGTGCATCGCCCAGGCGCTCGGCGCGGCCAAGTTGATTCTGCTCACCGACGTGGCCGGCATTCTCGACGGATCGGGGAAGCTCCAGCCGTTCCTCAGTATCCGCCAGGCGAAGTCTCAGATCCGCAAAGGCGTGATCGCCGACGGCATGGTCCCGAAGGTCGAATGTGCGATCGCTGCGCTCGGCGGAGGAGTCGGCCAAGTGCACATCATCGACGGGCGCGTCGCGCACGCGATCCTGCTCGAGATCTTCACGCGGAAGGGTGTAGGCACGGAGGTCGTCCGCACCGCCGGCGACAAGCCGGCGGCCAAAGCGGCGGGCGGTTCCTGAAGTGGCGGCGCTCACGACGATCGAGGCGACCGACCGCTACACGGTGCCCAACTACGCTCGTTTTCCCGTCGCCTTCGTGCGGGGCGAAGGCCGGCGCCTGTGGGACGAAAACGGCAAAGTCTATCTCGACATGCTGAGCGGTCTCGGTGTCTCCTCGCTCGGTCACGGCCACCCCGACTTGGTCGCGGCCATTCGGGACCAAGCCGCCGCGCTGCTGCACACGTCGAACCTTTATTACCACCGCCCCGGCGCGTTGTTGGCCGAGCGGCTGGTCGAGCGGACGTTCGCCGACCGAGTGTTCTTCTGCAACAGCGGAACCGAAGCGAACGAGGCCGCGATCAAGATGGCGCGGCGTTATTCGGGCGGACGGCACGAAATCGTCTCGGCGCTCAAGTCGTTCCACGGCCGCACGATGGGTGCGCTGGCGGCGACCGGACAGCCGCAGTTGCACGAAGGCTTCGGCCCGATGCCCCAAGGGTTCGTGCATGTCCCTTACGACGACGTCGGCGCGCTGGAGCGGGCGATCGGTCCCGATACGGCGGCGGTTCTCATCGAACCGATTCTCGGAGAAAGCGGCGTGATCGTCCCGTCGGAGGGCTATCTCGAGGCCGTGCGAGGGCTGTGCGACCGCGCGGGCGCCCTGCTCATCGTCGACGAAGTGCAAACGGGGGCCGGCCGCTGCGGGCACCTGCTCGCGCACGAATACGAAAACATCCGGCCCGATCTGTGCACGATGGCCAAGGGCCTGGCCGGCGGCCTGCCGATCGGCGCCGTGCTGGCCAGTGAGGCCGTGGCCCAAGCGTTCGTGCCCGGCACGCACGGTTCGACGTTCGGCGCCAACCCGGTCTCTTGCAGCGCAGCGCTCGCCGTTCTCGATGCGCTCTTCGACGGCGGCGTTCTCGAGCACTGCCGCGAGGTCGGGGAGTATCTCGGCGGGCGCCTGTCGGAGCTCGCCGGCCGGCGCGACGACGTGCTCGAGGCGCGCGGGCGCGGCTTGATGCGGGCCATCGAACTGAAGGCACAAGCCAAGCCCGTCGTCGAGCGGGCCCTCGAACTCGGATTGATCGTCAACGCCACCGCCGGCAGCGTCGTACGCATGCTGCCACCGCTCACCATCACCCGCGAAGAAATCGACGAAGGAGTCGAACTGCTGGAGAGGGCCCTCGGATGAAGCGCGACTTGATCTCGATCGCCGATCTCGCGCGCGAAGAAATCGACCACCTGTTCGAAGTCGCCGCGCGCCTCAAGGCCGACCTCGAAGCCGGCCGCAAGCACGATTGGTTGCCGGGCAAGACCCTGGCGATGATCTTCGAAAAACCGAGCCTGCGCACCCGCGTGACGTTCGAAACCGGGATGAACCAGCTCGGCGGTGTCGCGATCTACCTCGGGCCGGCCGACATCCTTTTGGGCCGGCGCGAGTCGGTTCCCGACATCGGCAAGAACCTCTCGCTGTGGGTCGATATCATCATGGCCCGCACGTACCTGCACCGTTCCGTCGTCGAGTTGGCCGAGAGCGCCCGAGTTCCGGTGATCAACGGGCTCAGTGACCTCTACCACCCCTGCCAAGTACTGGCCGACTGCTTCACGCTACGGGAACTCCGCGGGCGTCTCGACGACCTGCGCGTGGTGTTCGTGGGCGACGGCAACAACATGGTGCACTCGTGGCTGATGGCCGCGGCGAAGCTCGATTTCCACTTCACCCTCGTCTGCCCGCCGGGCTACGAACCCAACGCCGAGATTCTTGCCACGGCCCGTGCCGCGGCCGGCGGCCGGCTCGAAGTCACGCACGATCTGAAATCCGGAACGGCCGGCGCGGACGTCCTCTACACGGACGTATGGGCGAGTATGGGGCAAGAAAACGAAGCCGAGCAACGCCGCCGCGTGTTCGCCCCCTACCAACTCAACAGCGAAGTCGTCGCCAACGCGGCTGACGGGGTGCACGTCATGCACTGTCTGCCCGCACACCGCGGCGAGGAGATCACGGCCGAGGTCATCGACGGCCCGAACTCGGTGGTCTTGCGGCAGGCGGAAAACCGGCTCCACCTGCAAAAGGCGATCATCGCCTGGCTGCTCGGCGTCACGGAGCATCTGGCATGAGCGACAAACCGAAAAAGATCGTTCTCGCCTACAGCGGCGGTCTCGATACGTCGGTGATTCTCGCCTGGCTTCGCGAGCACTACGACTGCGACGTCGTCGCTTACGCCGCGGACGTCGGCCAGCAGGAGGACCTCGGTCGCGTCGAGCAACGCGCCGTGGCCACCGGGGCCTCGGAGGTCTGCATCGAGGATCTGCGCGACGAGTTCGTACGCGATTTCGTGTTTCCGATGATGCGAGCCGGCGCCGTCTACGAAGGAAGTTATCTGCTCGGTACGGCGATTGCGCGTCCCGTGATCGCCAAACGTCAAGTCGAGGTCGCGCGCCGCACCGGTGCGGACGCGGTGGCCCACGGCGCCACCGGCAAAGGCAATGATCAGGTGCGGTTCGAGCTGGCGTTCACCGCCCTGGCCCCGGACCTGAAGATCATCGCTCCTTGGCGGATCTGGAACCTCGGCTCGCGCACCAAGCTCTACGCGTTCGCTCGCGAGCACGGGATCGAGGTCCCCGGCACGCCCGAACGCGGGTACAGCATGGACGCCAACGTCCTGCACACGAGCTACGAAGGCTACGATCTCGAAGACCCCTGGGCCGAACCGGCCGACGACATGTTCCAGCGCACCGTCGCTCCCGAGGAAGCGCCGGACCGGCCCGAGTACGTGGAGATCGACTACGAGCGGGGGGATCCCGTGGCCGTCGACGGCCGGCGCATGCAACCGTTCGAGCTGCTCGCCCATCTCAACGAGGTGGCGGGACGCAACGGCGTCGGTCGCGAGGACATCGTCGAAAACCGCTACGTCGGAATGAAATCGCGGGGCGTGTACGAAACCCCCGGCGGCACGGTGCTGCACGTCGCGCACCGGGCGCTCGAGTCGTTGGTCCTCGATCGCGAGGTGATGCACTTGCGCGACAGCCTCATCCCGCGCTACGCCGAGATGGTCTACTACGGATACTGGTTCTCGCCCGAGCGCGAAATGCTCCAAGCGGCGATCGACGAGTCGCAGCGGGTCGTATCGGGAACGGTCCGCGTCAAGCTCTACAAGGGGCGGGCGAGCGTGGCCGGCCGGAAATCCGAACGCTCCTTGTACCAGCCCGAGCTCGCCACGTTCGAAGAGGACAGCGTCTACTCGCAGGCCGATGCCACCGGGTTCATTCGCCTGAGTGGCCTGCGTCTTCGGATCCGCCGCTTGATCGAGTCGAAACACGGGAGCTGACGCCGTGGCGAAGTCGGGCAAGACCAGTCGCACCTGGGGAGGCAGGTTCAAGCGGCGCACGGCGGACGACGCCTTGGCGTTCACGGCATCGATCGGTTTCGATATTCGTCTCTACCCCTACGACGTGCGCGTGAGCATCGCCCACGCCCGGATGCTGGCGGCGTGCGGAATCATCTCGCAGGCCGACTGCAAGAAGATCGTCGCCGGCCTCGAGAGCGTGCGCCAAGAGCTCGACGCCGGGCGCTTTCGGCCGCAGCTCGCCGACGAGGACATCCACATGGCGATCGAACGCCGGCTGGTCGAAAAGATCGGCGACGTCGGCGCCAAGCTGCACGCAGCGCGCAGCCGCAACGATCAAGTGGCCACCGACGTGCGCATGTTCGTCAAGGATGCGATCGACGAGATCGACGGTGCGATCGGGAACCTGCAAGGAGCGCTCGTCGATATCGCCGCTCGCGACGGTGAGGCCGTGCTGCCCGGGTATACCCACTTGCAGCGCGCCCAGCCGATTCTGCTCGGACACCATCTGCTCGCGTACTACGACATGCTCGAGCGCGACCGCGGGCGCCTCGCCGATTGCCGCCGCCGCACCGACGTGTTGCCGCTCGGCGCGGGGGCGCTCGCGGGGACGACCTTGCCGATCGACCGGCGCCAGCTGGCCAAGGAGCTCGGCTTCGCGCGCATCGCCGAAAACAGCATCGACGCCATCGCCGACCGGGACTTCATCGCCGAGCTGCTCGCGGCGCTCTCCATCGTCTTTGCCCACATCAGCCGTCTTGCCTCGGACGTGACTCTGTGGGCGACGAGCGAGTTCGGTTTCGTCGTGCTCGACGACGCGTACTCGACGGGCAGTTCGATGATGCCGCAAAAGAAGAACCCGGACATCGCCGAGCTCGTGCGCGGCAAGAGCGGGCGCGTGTTCGGCGACTTGATGGCACTGCTGACGGTCCTCAAGGGCCTGCCTTTGGCGTACAACAGCGATCTACAAGAAGACAAGGAAGCGCTGTTCGATGCGGTCGATACCTCGACTGCATCCCTCGAGGCACTGGCGGCGCTCATGCGCTCCCTCGAGTTCGACCGCCGGCGGATGGCCGCAGCGGCGGCCGATGGGTTCCTGCTCGCGACCGATATTGCCGAATACCTCGTCGCCCGCGGGATTCCGTTCCGCCGCGCCCACGAGATCACCGGTCGCATCGTCCGCTGGTGCCTCGACCACGACACGGATCCCACCAAACTGTCCGCCGAGGAGCTCGGGCGATTCAGCGACGCGTTCGAGGATGACATCGCGCGGTTGCTGACCCCGCAGCGCGCGATCGCCCGCCGCAAGGCCATTGGGGGAACCTCGGGCGCAAACCTGAGGCGGCGCTTGCGCAGGCTCGGGCGATGAAGAGCGTCGTATTGACCCTACTGCTGGTATCGGCCGTCGCATGCGGCGTGAAGACGGCGCCACGCCCGCCCGAGGACACCGCCGCGCGCCCGCCCAGGGCGGTGCGTGCGGTCGCGGTACCCGGCGGCCGCGTGCGCCTCGAATGGAAGCGCCCGGAACACAGTGTCGACGGCCGCCGGCTCGACGACCTCGCCCGTTTCGCCGTCGAGCGCTCCACGCGGGGCGGCCCTTACGAGCGGATCGGCACGGTCGACGTTCTCGATCCGAACAAGCTCAGGCCGCGCAGCTCCTACCACTACGTCGATACCCCCTCGACGCCGCTCGAGGAACTCCACTATCGCGTGCGGGCCATCGCGGCCGACGGACAGGAAGGGGTCGCGTCCCAACCCGTAGCGGTTCAGTCGCCGGGCGGCACCGAGGACGAGGCCGGAGACCGCTAGCGGGAGGCGGCCGGGCATGCCAACCAGCCAACAGGTCGCCGCCGTCTTTCCCGGTCAGGGCAGCCAGCGGCGCGGTATGGGCGCCGACTTCTGCGAACAGTTCACCGAGGCACGGCTCGCCTTCGAAGAAGCCTCCGACGCGCTGGCTCTCGACGTCGCCGCCCTGTGCTTCGAGGACGATCCCCGTCTCGATCTCACCGAGTTCGCCCAACCGGCAATCGTAACCGTCGAGATCGCAGCCTACCGCGCTCTGGCCCAAACGCTCGGCCTCGAGGCAACCTGGTTCGGCGGCCACAGCCTGGGAGAGTACGCGGCCCTCGTGGCCGCCGGCGTCCTCGACTTGGCCGCGGCCGTGCAGCTCGTACGCGAGCGAGGCCGCTACATGCAGGATGCGGTTCCCGTGGGCGCCGGGTCCATGACGGCGGTCATCTCCCCCGGCATCGCGGCCGCCTTCCCCTCCGGCGTCCTCGACGGCCTTCAGGTCGACGTCGCCAACTTGAACTCGCCGGATCAGATCGTCCTCAGCGGAAGCGCTCCGGACGTGGAGGCGGCGGTCGAACGCGCGCGCAAGGTCGCGTCGCTCGGCAAGATCCGCGCGATTCCGTTGCGCGTGTCTGCTCCGTTTCACTGCCGCCTCATGGAGCCGGCGCGACGGCGGCTCGAGCCGTTGCTGCTCGACGCCGCTCCCCGACTACGTGCCTCGCTCGCCGACCGCGTCACGTCGAACGCCTCGGGAACCTGGCACGAACCGGACGCCTCGGCCGTTGCCCGCGCGCTGGCCGAACAAGTCACGGCGCCGGTACGCTGGCTCGACAACATGCACGCTCTCGGGGAGCGCGCCGGCCGCGTGATCGAAATCGGCCCGGCCAAGCCTCTGTCGGCGTTTTTCAAGGCCACCGGCCGCCGGATCGAGGCCGTCACCGACGTCCCCAGCGCCCGTGCCGCCGCCGGCGGCGCGTAGCCGACCTCCTCACCGCTGCCTGCGGCACGTTGCCCACTTCCTCACCGCTGCCTGCGACACGTTGCCGACCTCCTCACCGCTGCCTGCAGCACGTAGCCGACCTCTTCCCCGCCGCGGCGCTTGCTCCTCGCACCGTGGTCGAGTACCGTTTGCCGGTTTGTTTCCATGAACGCGTTCGAAAAAAGAAATGGTGAGCTGTTTGCCGAAGGCGTCCGCGTAGCCGACATCGCCGAGCAGGTCGGGACCCCCTGCTACATCTATAGCCTGGCGGCCCTGCGGGCCGCGCTCGGCGCGTACGAGGAGGGTCTGAGCGGCCATCCCCATCTCGTCTGCTATTCGGTCAAGGCGAACTCGAGCTTGGCGGTGCTCGCGGCCGTTGCCGCCGAAGGAGCCGGGTTCGACGTCGTTTCCGGCGGCGAACTCACTCGCGTCGTGCGCGCCGGCGGCGATCCCTCCAAGGTCGTCTTCAGTGGAGTCGGCAAGACCGACCGCGAGATCGAGCAAGCACTCGAGGCCGGAATCTTGATGTTCAACGTCGAGTCCCCGGCCGAGCTCGATCGCATCGGCGAAGTCGCCCGGGCGGCCGGCGTGCGGGCGCCGATCGCCCTGCGCGTGAACCCCGACGTCGACCCGCAGACCCACCCGTACATCGCCACCGGCCTGAAGACCAGCAAGTTCGGGATCGCGATCGAGCGCTGCGTCGAAGACTACCTGCGTGCGGCCGAACACCCGCACCTCGAGGTCGTCGGGTTGGACTGCCACATCGGGTCCCAACTGACGTCCACGCAGCCTTTCGTCGAAGCGGCCGAGCGCATGGCCGCGCTTCTCGACCGCCTGTCGGAGGCCGGAATCACCCTGCGTTACCTCGACATGGGCGGCGGCCTGGGAATCGTCTACGACGAAGAGCAGCCGCCCGACGCGTCCCGCTACGGGCGCGACCTGGCCGCGGCGCTCGGAGGTCGCAGCGTGACGCTCATCGTCGAGCCCGGCCGCTCGATTGCGGGAAACGCCGGGATCCTCGTGACCCAGGTGCTCTATCACAAGAGCAACGACGAGAAGAACTTCATCGTCGTCGACGCCGCAATGAACGATCTCATGCGGCCCGCTCTCTACGGGGCGCATCACGGAATCGTCGCGGTCCGCGACGGCGCCGGAACCACGCGCGCCGACGTGGTCGGCCCCATCTGCGAGACCGGCGACTTCCTCGCCCGCGACCGCGAGGTCGCGGCGGTGCAGCCGGGCGGCTTGCTCGCCGTTCTCAGCGCCGGTGCCTATGGTGCAACGATGGCATCGAACTACAACAGCCGGCCGCGCGCGCCCGAGGTCCTCGTCGACGGCGAGAGATTCGAAGTCGTGCGCCGGCGCGAGACGATCGACGACCTGCTCGCCTGCGAGTCGATCCCGAGCTTTCTGGAAACGAGGCGATGAGTCTCGAGGTCACGCTCACCAAGCTGCACGGCTGCGGCAACGACTATTTGTTCGTCGATTGCCTCGAGCGCCCGCTCGAGCAGGCCGCCGAAGTCGCTCGCGCGGTGTGCGACCGGCGCCGGGCCATCGGCGCCGACGGCGTGATCTGCATCTACCCGTCCGAGCGTGCCGATTTTCGTATGGAAATGTACAATGCCGACGGCAGCCGCGGAGAGATGTGCGGCAACGGAATTCGCGGTCTCGGCAAGTACGTCGCAGACCGCGGACTGGCCGGCGGCGACTCGCTGTCGGTCGAGACCGACGCCGGTGTGCGCGCGCTCGAGTTGATTCGCGAGGGTGGCAGGGTGCGGCGGGTGCGCGTCGACATGGGCATGCCCGTGCTCGAGGGACGCAAGATTCCGGTCGATGCGGACGGCACGATCATCGATCACCCGATCGAAGTGGCCGGCCGGACCTGGCGAGTCACCTGCGTATCCATGGGCAACCCGCACTGCGTCACGTTCGACGCCGATCCCGACGAGCTCGACCTGGAGACGATCGGCCCGGCGTTCGAGCACCACCGGCTGTTTCCCGCCCGCGTGAACACCGAGTTCATCCGCGCCGAAAGCCCCGAGCGGCTCGTCATGCGCGTGTGGGAGCGGGGCTCGGGCGAAACGATGGCGTGCGGCACCGGGGCGTGCGCCGCCGTGGTCGCCGGAGTGCTCACGGGACGTTGCGCGCGGCGGGCGATCGTCGCTCTGCGCGGCGGCGATCTCGAGATCGAGTACCGAGAAGACGAAACGGTGGTCATGACCGGCCCCTCCGTGGAGGTGTTCACGACCACCGTACGGCTCGAGCCGGCCGGGAATGGGCTCGAGCTGGGGAGCTGAAAGGCATGTTCGAAGGAACCTATACGGCGATCGTCACGCCGTTCGCCGGCGGTGGGGTCGACGAGGAGGCCTTGCGCGCACTCGTGCGCGAGCAAGTCGAAGCCGGTGTCGACGGCATCGTGCCGTGCGGCAGCACCGGCGAATCGGCCACGCTCGACCACGCCGAGCACGAGCGGGTCATCGCCATCTGCGTGGAAGAAGCGGCCGGACGCGTCAAGGTCATTGCCGGCACCGGATCGAACAGCACGCGAGAGGCGGCACGCCTGACTGCGTTCGCCCGCGGTGCCGGCGCCGACGCCGCGCTGCTCATCAGCCCCTACTACAACAAGCCCACCCAAGAAGGCCACGTCGTTCACTACCGGGAAATCGCGGCCGCCGCCGGGGACCTGCCCCTGATCATCTACAACATCCCCGGGCGGACGGGAGTCAACATGACGCCCGAGACGATCGCCCGCATCGCCGAGATCCCGCAGGTCGTGGGCGTCAAGGAGGCCTCGGGATCGCTCGACCAAGTCTCGCGCATCATTGCTCTGGCGGGCGAAGAGTTCACGGTTCTGTCGGGCGACGACAGTCTGACGCTGCCAATGATGGCCGTAGGCGCCAAGGGTGTGATCTCGGTCACTTCGAACCTGTTGCCCCGGCGCTTTGCCGAGCTCGTGCGGGCCGCCGCAGCAGGAGACTTCGCGACGGCCCGGGCGATTCACTTCGAGCTGCTGCCGCTCATGCAGGCGCTGTTCCTCGAGACCAACCCGATTCCGGTCAAGACCGCTCTCGCGATGCTCGGCAAGATTCGAGACGAGCTGAGGCTGCCGCTGACGCCGATGAGCCCAGAGCCGCGCGCGCGGCTCGAGCGGGTCCTGGCCGAGTGTGGGCTCAAGCCATGAGTGCCGCAC
>CAZQYE010000035.1:0-13662 GCA_964597375.1 uncultured Myxococcales bacterium | reverse complement strand
GTTGGACCGCCTGGCAGTCGGCCAAAGCACTTTCGGCGGAGCTCCGCTGGACTCCCGTCAACTCGTCGAGCAGCCTGGCCTGCCGCTGGAGAAGGTGGGCCTGTGCCGCGACCTGCTGCTTGATATCGAGCAACTGCGACGCAAGGTCGACCGCCGGCACGCTTGCGGCTGCGTCCGCAGGTTGGGCGGTACTCGGGCTGCTTCCCTGGGGACTCGCATCCCCACTGGCTAGCGGTGCTCTGCCTGCCGGCGATGCTGTGACGATCGGGGGAAGCCCACTTTGCCACTGGGCGATGTAGTCACTGGCGCCGTATCCCACGACGATTCCAGCAGCGACGGCGATCGCTGCTTTGACCAGCTCTCTGACCATGCGCACAGGCTAGCGCGAAAAGGACGCTCAGGCGACGCGGCCGTGCACTCGAGGCGGGCGTCGTGCCGGAATCGGCGGCCAGAGCGAGTCGGACGGGAGCCAATGGCAGCTGATCCACGGAGGGGATGCTTGGATGTTCGCCAGGGGAGGCAGTCGCAGCCGATCCACAGAGGAACTGCTTGGATGTTCGGCGCTCGCCAGCTCGCGCCTCCACCTAGCTCGCGGGCTCAGCGCCAGCTCGTACATCGACTGCTCGCGTGCTCACTCGCACCCGTTGCGGGGACGGAGGCGGAGCGAGGCTACTGCTCCGTTGGTGCAGTCGTTGTGTGCGACGATATGACGCATGTGCGGTATTTCGGCGACGCTTGTTCGGAGGTTGTGCAGAAGTCGGCCCGTTTCAGCAGACTGTTCTGATGCACTTGGCTTCACCGGGCGTGGCGCGACCACTGCATTGGAACCCGCACCTGGCCGTGCTCCCTAACTATTCGGAATTACAAGCCTTGTGTCGCATCAAGGATGTGTCCTAGCGCTTTTGGGGCACGCGAAAGCTGCCTCGGGTGCCAAAGACGACGATCGGGAGTTCGCAACGTTTTCCCTCCGTTGGGCGCGGCGACCATGGCGTGGCACGTCGGTTGCAACTTCCCCGGCGTGCGTCGGCCCAGGCCAGCGCCCAAACAACGAATGACCGTGTTAGGAGGAACCAACATGAACATTGCTCGCGAACTGTGGAAGGATGAGACCGGGGCGTCGATGGCCGAATACGCCATGCTCCTCGCCCTGATCGCGGTTGCTACGATCGGTGCCGTCACCGCTCTGCGTGACCAGATCATCTCGGTGTTCAACACCTCGACGACCGCCCTCAAGGCTCAGTAGACCAAGGGCTAGACGCGACGGCGCGGACCGCCTACGGGCGGTCCGCGCCACGCCGCCACCAGCCCGGCTGGCGGCGCGCCGCGCTCGCGCGGCAAGGCAGCCCGGGCAAAGCTCGCTCCTGGTTGCCGGCCGGTTGCTCCCAAAGCGCATATCGTCAGGCAGGGCTCCTGCCGTCCAATCCTGTCACGCTTCGCTGACAACTTTGTGCCACCGCACACCTCGGGGGGCACGCGCCTTCTAGCAACATCCTGTTTTCGCTTTGTTTCCCGCCTTTGAGCGCATGGCATGGCGATTGCTGCCCATGGTGCCGAACGAGGTAGGGAAAGCGGATGCACACACTGCTCGCGGTACCGGCCTTCGGGTTTCTGGCGGCGGCGGCGATCTCGGACTTCCGAGCGCGTCGCATTACCAACCGCCTGAATCTGACGGCTGCAGTCGTCGGTCTGTCCCTTCGATGGATCGACGGTGGACTCGGCGGTCTGACCGCCGGCGCAGTCGGCCTGGCGGTCGGATTCGCGGTGGCGCTGCTTCCGTTTCTCGCCGGCATGATCGGCGGCGGCGACGTCAAGTTCGCGGCGGCCGCCGGAACGTTTCTGGGGTGGCGTCTGCTGCTGCTTGGACTGGCGGTCGGCGTGATCCTCGGGGGCGTCACCGGCGCCGTCAGCTTGGCCCGTTCGGGTCGGTTCCGCAGCGCCCTACGTGGCCTGTGGGCCGATCTTCTCTGTCTCGCGCACGGGGTTCGCCCCAAGACACTCGGAGCGGCGGAGGCGGTTGAGACCGTCCCATACGGCGTGTTGCTAGCCGTCGGGATGGCTGCGACGCTCGCTGTCGCAATCGTGGAGGAAGGATCATGGGTAAGCCAATAACGATCATGGTGATCGGCGTCGTGTTCGCGGCCTTTGCGGGCTTCATGACACTGAAGTTCTTGCGGGGGCAGCAGGCGACGGTCGAAGTCGAACAGGTCGAGACCAAAGAAATCGTCGTCGCCCGCGACACGATTTCCCGCGGGGAGACCATCGAGGCGGACGACGTGAAGGTTGTCGCGTGGCCCGCTGAGGCGGCTCCGGAAGATGCCTTCGGATCGCCGGAGGAGGTGATCGGAAAGCTCGCGCGGACGACGATCTACGCGAACGACCCGCTGACGAACACGAAGTTCGTGACCAGCGAGTCGCCGAGCATCCTGTCGATGCTGATCCCCAAGGGGCACCGTGCGATCTCGGTCAAAGTCAACGAAGTGACTGGAATTTCAGGGTTTGTGGCGCCGGGCAGCCACGTCGACGTACTCCTGACCGTCCCTGGTACCGACGAGATGGCGGCCCGCACGCGGATCATCTTGCAGGACGTGGAAGTCCTTGCGATCGCCCAGTCGGTCGAGCAGCAAGACAACAAGCCCACGGTCGTCAACACGGTGACCCTCGACGTGACACCCCGGCAGGCCGAGGTCGTGGCGGTAGCCTCGAACGAAGGGAACTTGCACCTGGTCCTGCGCAACGATCGCGACGAGCGACAAGTAATTTCGTGGGGAACGTCGATTACGGAGGTGATTGGTGCTAAAAATAGTAGCGTTGACGGCCCGGCGGTCGAGCTCATCCGGGGGGATGAGCGCATCAACGTGACGTTCTGACGCCGCCGCTGCCGTCGCATGCCCGCGCTCGAATACAGAGAAGACCGGCGTCGGGGTGAGGTGGATGCGATGATGAGGGGTGGCGGCGTAACCAGGCGCCTAACGATAACCGTTAGCTGTGCAGTCTTGACGGTCCTTACTGCGGTCGGTCCAGCCAGTGCGCTGGGCCGGCCCCAGGATCGCTGGGCCCGGCCGGAGACCAGGCAGGCTCCCGCGAAACCGCGTGAGAACAGTCTGACCGGCGTTCTGCGGGAAATCTGGCGGGGCCAGCAAGCCGAGGCCGCGGCCAAGCTCGACCGCAAGGCCAAGGCCCGCGAGGCCGCTGCGCAGGAGTCTCCAGGAACAGCGGCGACCAAGGCCCCAAAGACGAGCGAGAAAACCCTGGCGAAGTCGGCGGGCAAGCCCGAGGCATCGCCCAAGGGCGCGCAGGCCGAGCACACCAAGCCCGAGCCAGCGAGCTCGAAGTCCGTCCGCGTGGCGTCCGCTGCGGCAGCGCCGGCCCCGGCCCGGAAGGACGTTTCGCGCGCTTCCGGTTCAGCGAAAGGCTCCCCGCAGCCGGCCGCGGTCGTAGCGAAGGCTGGGAGCCGCACGGTTCAATCCAAGGCCGCTTCCAGCAGTTCGGATAAGGATGCCGCCGCTCCGGTTCGGGTCGCCGCGAAAGCAGGCGCGGCAGCGTCTCAGACGCCGGCGCCCAAGCGGGAAAGAACCGACAATCCGCCGATGGCCCGCCGGCGCAGCCCTGGCAAGGTCAAGAACACGCTGCGCGTGCTGACCGGCAAGTCGCTGATCATCGACCTGGCCAAGGACGCCAAGCGCGTATCGGTAGCCAACCCCGAAGTTGCCGAAGTGATGATCATCAGTGCCCGCCAGGTCATGGTGAACGGTCTCGAAGACGGGGAGACCTCGATCATCATCTGGGACAATGCCGGCCACTACGCAATGTACAACCTAGTTGTCGGGGATGCCCTCGACGATCAGGTGATGCTCGAGGTAACGGTCGCCGAGATCAACCGAACCGAGCTCGAGCGCCACGGGGTCGACATCCGCGCCTTCGGAGGCCAGTTCCGCGGGATCACGCAGTACGGAGGCGTCGCGCCGGTCTCGGGCACGCACCCGCCTTCGGCGGGCGATCCGCCGTTCCCCGTCGGCCTCGGATCGGGGCTCAGCTGGGGCATCCTCGACGCGAAGAACGATATTGCGGCCCTGTTCAAACAGCTCCAGGACAAGAACATGGCCAAGGTGCTCGCCGAGCCCAAACTGCTCGCGCGCAGCGGCGAAACCGCCAACTTCCTGTCGGGCGGGGAGATCCCGATCGTCATCACGCAGCAGCAGGACACGACCATCGAGTTCAAGGAGTTCGGTACCAAGATCGAGTTCGTTCCCACCGTGCGGGAGGACGGAGGCATCGATCTCAAGGTCAAGTCGGAGGTCAGCGAGCCGGACTTCTCCCAAGGACTTCAGCTCTTCGGGTTTACGGTGCCCGCGTTCGTCACGCGGCGCGTGGACACGAACGTCACGCTGGGCGACAACGAGAGCTTGATCGTCGCCGGCCTGATGAAGGAGAAGAAGCGCAAGTTCAAGTCGAAGATGCCGGTGATGGGGGACATTCCGATTCTCGGGTACCTGTTCCGCCGTACCGAGCACTCGAGCGACATTCTCGAGCTCGTGATGGTCGTCAAGCCGCGTCTCGTGGCCCCGATCGGAGAGGACGAGAGCGTCGCTCTACCCGCCGAGTGACGCGATCTTCCTCGCGGCGGACCGCATATCGGCCGCGAGGACAAAAAGGTCAGCAGGCCGCGTCCTTCTTAGGGTAAGATAAAGACAATCGTGAGCGAGAAGATAAAAGCTCTCGTCGTCACGCAGGACGGCGGGAAAATCGAGCAATTGCGCACCGCTTTCGAGGCTCTGCCCGGATTCGAGGTCAAGGCCGAAACCGCGCAGTTCAACGATTGCCTCTCCCGGGCCGGCCAGTTCGCGCCCGATGCAGCGGTCGTTTTCCTCGATGAACAGCCTGGGAGCGCAGGCTGCCTGATCCTCGAGCAACTGAAGAAGACACGGGAGAACCTCTTCGTCTTTGCTGTGTCGAGTGAGCGCAGCGCCGAGCTGATCGTCAAGGCGATCCGTGCGGGCGCAGACGAGTTGATCTCGACCATGCCGAACACCGAAGAGCTGCTCAAAGCGTTCGTTCGCATTGCCGAGCGGCGCAAGCAGACCGGTGGCGGTCCGAGCGAAACGAAGCGCGTGGTGGCGGTTTACTCGCCGCACGGGGGCAGCGGAGTAACGACCCTGGCCGTGAATCTTGCGGTTGCGCTCAAGAGACTTTCCGGCGAGGAGGTCGTGCTCGTCGACCTCGACCTGCAGTGCGGGGAGACCCCCGTGTTCCTCGACTTCAAGCCCCTGTATACGATTCTCGATGTCTGCCAGGGCATCGGGAACCTCGACCAGGCGTACATGGCCGGCGCTCTGTACGCTCACCCGAGCGGCGTGCGGGTGCTTGCGCCGCCGGCCCATCTGGAAGAGGGCGAGGCCGTGACGGCCGCCGATTTCGAGAAGATCCTGGAAACGCTCCGGTCGATGTACTCCTACGTCGTCATCGACGCCGGTTCGCACCTGAGTGAAACCACGTTGGTCGCCATCGAGAAGGCCGACGACGTGTTCATGATGACGGACAACATGGTGGCATCCGTCCGTGCGGTACAGCGCTGCCTCGACACGCTGACGCGACTGGGATTGGAAACGGACGATTTCCAGATCGTGTTGAACCGGCCGATCGCGCGTTCCGAGATCAGCACCGGCGACATCAAGGACGCGCTCAAGCTCGAGATTGCATACAAGCTACCCATCGACGAGGCGACGGCGGTGGTCGCCGCCAACCACGGCAAGCCTCTCGAAAAGGTCAATCCGCGCAGTCCTCTCGTCGAAGCGATCGAAGGCGTCGCCAAGTCGATCGCCGGCGAGGCTACCAAGGCGCAGCAGGGGCGCGGTCTGTTCGGTAGGTTTTTCTCCGAAGCGAGGACGTAAGCCATGGGCCTGCTCGATCGAGTTCGCGATCGCGAGGGCGGCGGGCAGGCGGCCGAGCGTCGGCCTGAACCGTCGGCGCCGCGGCCGGCGGCGGCTCCCAAGGCTGCGCCCAAGCCCGGCCCGGTTTCTTCACGGCCGATCTCCGGCGGTAACGGCCGGCCCGCTCTCGGCAGCGGCAACGGCAGCTCGAGGCTCAAGCCCAAGGGCGCCTCGTCCGAGCACCTCAAGGCGCTCAAGGTCAAGATCCACTCGGAGTTGATCGAACGGCTCGACCTCGCCGCGCTCGGTTCACTCGAGCCGGCCCAGGCGGGTGCGGAGATCCGGTCCGTCATCGTGCAGTTGCTCGAAGAGGGCGGCTTGCCGCTCTCCCGCGAAGACCGCCGCCGCCTCGAAGCCGAAATCACGAGCGAAGTGCTCGGCTTCGGTCCGCTCGACCCGTTGCTCAAGGACGACACGGTGTCGGACATTCTCGTGAACTCGGCCAAGCAGGTCTACGTCGAGCGCAAAGGGAAGCTCGAGCTTACCGACATTACGTTTCGCGACGACGAGCACTTGATCCAGATCATCGACCGCATCGTCTCCCAGGTCGGGCGGCGGGTGGACACCGCCTCCCCAATGGTCGATGCGCGCCTGCCCGACGGCTCCCGCGTCAATGCGATCATTCCGCCGATCGCACTCGACGGTCCGGCGCTGTCGATTCGGCGTTTCGGCCGGGACCCGTACCACATCCAGCACCTGATCGCGTTCGGCTCGATGACTCGGGAGATGGCCGAGTTTTTCGAGGCAATCGTGAAGTCGCGGCTCAACATCATCGTTTCCGGCGGTACCGGTTCCGGTAAGACGACGTTGCTCAACTGCCTGTCGAGCTTCATCCCGGAAAACGAGCGTGTCGTCACGATCGAGGACGCAGCGGAGCTGCAGCTGCAGCAGCCGCACATCGTTCGCCTCGAGACCCGTCCCCCGAACCTCGAAGGAAAAGGGGAGATCACCACGCGCGACCTGGTCCGCAACTGCCTGCGTATGCGCCCGGACCGAATCGTCGTCGGTGAGGTCCGCGGCGGTGAAACGCTCGACATGCTGCAAGCGATGAATACGGGCCACGACGGCTCGATCACCACGTTGCACGCGAACTCGCCGCGGGACTGCCTGAGCCGCCTCGAGATGATGATCTTGATGGCCGGCGTCGACCTGCCGGTTCAGGCGATGCGCCAGCAGATCAGCTCGGCGGTGAACATCATCATCCAGCAGGCACGCCTCCGCGACGGGACGAGAAAAGTGACGAAGGTGACCGAGATCACCGGCATGGAAGGCGATACGATCAGCTCCCAGGACATCTTCGAGTTCGTCGTGACCGGGATCGACCCTCAAGGGAAGGTCGAAGGGCACTTCCGCGCCACCGGGATACGGCCGAAGTGTGCCGCCACGCTCGAGTCGTGCGGCTTCGACATGGGGCCAAACTTCTTCTCGGAGCGAGAGCTATGAGTCAGCCGGCTGCCATCGCCTTGATCATGTTTGCCGCCGTCGCCTTGGTCTTCCAGGGAGCCTGGAAGTGGCACAAGGAGGATGCGGCCAAGGAGAAGATCAAGGATCGCCTCGACGGCAAGACGGGCAACAAGGCCGGCGCGGCGGCCGAGGTCACGCTACAGTCGGTGATCCGGGAATCTCGCTTCAGCGACATCGAGTTCCTAAACAAGCTGTTCGAGCGAGCGGCCTTTGCCGGCATGATCCGCCTGTGGCTGCTCCAGGCGCGCGTGCGGATGAGTCCGGGATCGATTCTACTCATGTGCGGCCTGCTGTTCGTTTCGGGGACGACGATCGTGTGGATCGTCTTTCACTCGTTCCTCAACGGTCTGGCGGTGGGAGCGGCCCTGATGGTCGTGCCGTTGTTGGTGATCGAGCGCAAGCGCCGCAAGCGCTTCGATTCGTTCGCCCGGCAGTTGCCCGACGCGCTCACGATGATGAAGAACTCACTGCAGGCCGGGCATACGCTCGACAAGGCGATGCAGGTGATCGCCGAGGAGATGCCCGATCCGATCGCGCTCGAGTTCCGGGAGACGGTCGAAGAGATGCATCTCGGCGTACCGGTCAAGCGGGCGATGGAGAACTTCGCAACCCGCGTGATCGACGAGAATCTCAATATGTTCATCGCGGCGCTGCTCGTTCAGCGCGAGGTCGGCGGCAACTTGAACATGCTTCTGGGCAACCTTGCGTCGACCATTCGCGAGCGGTTCCGCATGCAGCAGGAAGTGAAGTCCCTGACGGCCGAAGGCCGCATTTCGGGCTACGTGATCGCCGCTCTGCCCGTCGCACTCGGGATCATCATCAACACGATGCAGCCTTCTTACTTGAAGCCGCTGGTGACGACGGACATCGGAGTCACGCTGGTGAAGGTCGCGATCGGACTCGAACTGATCGGCTTCTACTTCATCCGCAAGGTCTGCAAGGTGAATTTCTGAGGGATCGCCGTGGCTGAGATCATTGCACTGACGGTGTTTCTGGGGTTCGCGCTGCTGTTCGTCGGCGTCGTCACCGTCACTGCGGGCAAGCGCAACGTTGCGGCCAAGCGCCTGATGGCGGTGACCGGAGACCGGGCCGCCGCGATGGGCGTGGGGGTCCCACCGGAGGAGGAGGTCGACCGGCGCTTGCGGCTCGCGTATACGCTGGTCGAAAAGCTCGGCTTCTGGTCGCAGGCGACGTTTGCCGCCGACGAGAAGAAGCAGGTCGATATCGTCGAGACGCTCGCCCATGCCGGCTTCCGCGGGCCGAAGGCGATGGCAATGTACAACGGGTCGCGACTGCTGCTCGGCTGCAGTGCGACTCCGATCAGTTACCTCATTGCGCGGCACTTCACGACCGGATCTTCGGCGGTTTCGATCGCCGCGGTCGCTACGATGGTGGGCCTGTACCTGCCGAAGGTTTATCTCAACTTCCGGATCAACAAACGCAAGACGGCGATCGTCAAATCGCTTCCCGACGTCCTCGACATGCTCACGATCTGCGTCGAGGCCGGGCTGGGACTCAATGCCGCGATCGATCGCGTAGCCAAGGAACGCACGCGGGTGGGGCGGGACGTCATGGGCACCGAGCTCAAGTACATGACGTACGAGTTGCAGGCCGGGATTTCGCGCGAGCAGGCCTTTCACAATCTCGGAAACCGCAACGGAGTCGAAGAGCTCAAGGCCTTGGCTGCGTTCATGATCCAGAGCGAAAAGCTCGGAGGCAGCATTGCCGAAGCGCTCAAGGTCTACGCCGAGGAAGTTCGCACGCGGCGGCGCCAGGCGGCTCAGGAAATGGCCAACAAGGCGGCCGTCAAGCTGCTCTTCCCGCTCGTGTTCTTCATCTTCCCGACGATGTTCATCGTGATCCTTGCGCCGGCCGTCATTCAGCTGAGCGCCTCGATGAGCACGCTCCATCCCTGACTCGAGTCCCTGAGGGCGGCGACCTGAAGCGGGCGGTGCCGGCACGGGGCGGAGTGCCTCCTGCGGGCGCCGCTGCCGTGGTGTGGCCGCGCCTCGCGCCGCGATACGCGGGTGCGCGGTGCATCCGTGCGCGGCGCTTCAGCCCCCCACCTGCGGGCCTCCGCTTGCCTGGCCGCCGGATGCGCCACCGGCCGGGATTCGCTAGCCTGAGAGCGTGGTGACCGCTCCTCGTAGGAGGAAGTGCGCCGAATCCGCTCGTGTTGCGACCACTACCGGCCGCTGCGCGGGGTCTCGGCTGGCACCGGACGTGCGCTCGGCGGCCGCCGAGTGGCCGGCGGGGTACGCGCCTGCGGCGGCGGGAATCGCAGGGGCGAGACTGCGGCGGAGGCTGCGATCGTGAAGCGAACGGGGACGTTCCAGCTCGTCAGTGAGTTCCGGCTCGCCGGGGATCAGCCCGAGGCCGTGCGCGCTCTGGTCGAGGGAGTCGAGAGCGGGCAGCGGGACCAGGTGCTGCTCGGCGTGACCGGTTCGGGTAAGACCTTCACGATGGCCAACGTGATCGAGCGCCTCAACCGGCCGACGCTCGTTTTGGCGCCGAACAAGACGCTCGCCGCGCAGCTCTACAACGAGTTCCGTCAGCTGTTTCCGAACAACGCCGTCCGCTACTTCGTATCGTATTACGACTATTACCAGCCGGAAGCGTACGTGCCGAGTACGGACACGTACATCGAGAAAGACGCCTCGATCAACGACGAGATCGACAAGCTCCGGCACTCGGCCACCCGCGCGCTGCTCGAGCGCAACGACGTTCTGATCGTCGCCTCCGTATCGTGCATCTACGGCCTGGGGTCGCCCGAAGAGTACTTCGACATGCTGTTGTTTCTCGAGGAGGGCATGCAGATCGATCGCGACGACGTTCTGCGCAAGCTCGTGTCGATTCAGTACCGGCGAAGCGACGTCGACTTCTACCGGGGCACGTTCCGCGTGCGCGGCGACATCGTCGAGGTGTTCCCCGTATACGAGGACAGTCAGGCTCTGCGGGTGGAGTTTTTCGACGACGAAGTCGAGCGCATTTCCGAGATCGATCCGCTACGGGGGACGGTCTTGCGGCGAGTCGAACGCATGTGCGTCTACCCGGCGAGTCACTACGTCACCTCTCGGGAGCGTCTCATGCAGGCCATCGAGGGCATTCGGCAAGAGCTCGGGGACCGCCTGGCCGAGCTGAGGCGCGAAGGCAAGATGCTCGAAGCGCAGCGGCTCGAGCAGCGCACGCTCTACGACATCGAACTGCTGTCGGAGATGGGGACGTGTCCGGGTGTCGAGAACTACTCCCGCCACCTCACGGGGCGGCGGCCCGGCGAGACGCCGCCGACGCTTCTGCATTACTTCCCCGATGGGTTTCTGACGTTCATCGACGAGAGCCACGTGACGATTCCGCAAATCGGGGCGATGTATCGCGGGGACCGCTCGCGCAAGGAAACGCTCGTCGAGTTCGGCTTCCGGTTGCCCTCGGCGCTCGACAACCGGCCGCTGACGTTCGCCGAGTTCGAGGAACGGGTGGGGCCGGTGATCTACGTTTCGGCCACCCCCGGGGACTACGAGCTCGAACGATCGGGCGGGGTCGTCGTGGAGCAGCTCGTGCGGCCGACGGGGCTCGTCGATCCGCGCGTGGAGGTGCGGCCCGCGGGCAATCAGGTCGACGATTTGCTCGAAGAAATCCGCCGGAGGGTGGCGGCGGGAGAGCGCGTTCTGGTGACGACGCTGACCAAGAAGATGGCCGAAGACCTGACCGACTACTACCGGGAGGTGGGGGTCGAGGTCCGCTACCTCCACTCCGATATCCAGACTCTCGAGCGCGTCGAGATCATCCGCGATCTGCGGCAGGGCGTGTTCGACGTGCTCGTCGGTATCAACCTCCTGCGTGAGGGGCTCGACCTTCCGGAAGTGTCTCTGGTGGCGATCCTCGACGCAGACAAGGAGGGCTTCCTCCGTTCGACCCGCTCCCTGATTCAGACGATGGGGCGGGCGGCGCGCAACGTGAACGGTACGGTGATCTTGTATGCGGACGAAGTCACCGAGTCGATGCGCCAAGCGATCGAAGAGACCGAGCGGCGACGAGCGGTTCAGCAGCGCTACAACGAGGAGCACGGCATCGTCCCGCGGTCGATCACCAAGGCGATCGACGATCCCATCGTGCGCATGGCCGAGGCCGACTACGGGCCGCTGCCCGAGGTTGCGGAGAAGCCGGCAGCGTACCGCCCCGGCGACGTCCGCCGCGAGATCGAGCGCCTGCGCAAAGAAATGCGCGCGGCCGCCGAGCGGCTCGACTTCGAGCGAGCGGCCGAGCTGCGCGACCGGGCGCTCGAACTCGAGCGCGAGGAACTCGGCGTTCATGGTTGAAGCGCGGGGGGAGGAACGCCCCGGCGGATGGCTCGAAGAGCGTCTACCGTCGGTACCGAGGAAACCCGGCGTCTACTTGTTTCGCGATTCGCGCGGCAAGGTCCTCTACGTCGGCAAGGCCAAGGACCTACGAGCCCGCTTGCGCAGCTATGCCGCCGCCGGGGACGGGCGCTACCACGTCCGCTTCCTCATGGAGCGCGCCTCGAAAGTCGAGACGCTGGTTACCAACAACGAGACCGAGGCACTGATCCTCGAGAACAATCTGATCAAGCAATATCGCCCTCGGTATAACATCCGGCTGAAGGACGACAAGACCTATCTCTCGGTCAAGGTCACGACCAAGGATGAGTGGCCGCGTATTCTGGCCACCCGGCACATCGTCCGGGACGGCAACACCTACTTGGGTCCGTTCGCCTCGGCGACCGGGCTCCGCGAGACGCTCGAGACGATCCGTAAGGTTTTCCCGCTGCGTACGTGTTCGGATGCCGTCTTTCGCAATCGCTCTCGGCCCTGCCTCGAGTATCAAATCCACCGCTGCCTCGCTCCGTGCGTAATCGACATCGATCCCGCCGAGTACCGCGCGCAGCTCGACGGCGCGCTCAAGCTCCTCGAGGGCAAGACCGGTGAGCTGATCGAGTCCTTGAAGCAAGCGATGCTCCAGGCCTCCGAGGAGGAGCGGTTCGAGGATGCGGCACGCTTGCGTGACCGGATGGCCGCGGTCGCGAGGATCGCTGAAAAGCAGGCGGTCGTCAGCCACGGGGGAGGGGACCGCGACGTGTTTGGACTGTGCCGGGAGGGAGGGATCGTCGAAGCGCAGGTGCTCACCGTGCGGGGCGGGAAACTCGTGGGGCACCACGGCTACCATTTCGAAGATTACGAGCTGCCCGAGGAAGAGCTGCTGTCGTCGTTGGTCGCACGCTTCTACGAGGGAGAACGTTTCGTTCCCGACGAAGTGCTGCTACCGAGACCGATCGAAGGAGCGGCGGCTCTCGCCGACTACCTCGGCGGAAAGCGGGGCCGCCGCGTCGCCGTGCTCGTTCCCAAGAGGGGCGAGCGCCGCCGACTGGTGGAGATGGCCGTCGAAAACGCGCGGCAGGGATTGCGCGAACGGCTCGACGACAGCAGCCAGCGGGAACGAACCCTCGCCGAAATCGGCCGGCGGCTCGGGCTTGCCAGCGTTCCCAAACGAATCGAGTGCTTCGACATCTCGCACGCCGGTGGCGAAGCTGTGGTGGCTTCGATGGTCGCCTTCGACGAGGGGGTGCCGGACCGTTCGGGGTACCGCCGCTACAAACTGCGGGAGGTGCAGCGCAACGACGACTTCGCCGCGATGAAAGAGGTCATCGGACGCCGCCTCGTTCGCGGGCGCAGCGAGGGCGGATTGCCTGATCTCCTGCTGGTGGACGGCGGCCGCGGTCAGTTGGCGATGGCTGTCGAAGCCGCGCGCGAGCTTGGGATCGAGGGAGTGGAGTTCGCCGCGATCGCCAAAGAACGGGTCGTCGGAGACGGGAAAGACGCGCAAGTGGAACGCGTCGTCGACCGGATCTTCCGCCCCGGCAGGACCAATCCGATTTCGTTCAAGCCGCATTCGAACGCGCTCCACCTACTGGCGCGAATTCGAGACGAGGCGCATCGGTTCGCGATCACGTTTCATCGCCAACTGCGTAGCAAGCGCCGCTTGCGGTCCGCACTAGATGGCATCGCCGGCGTCGGGCCTGCCAAGCGCAAGGCGCTGCTCAGGCGCTTCGGCAGCGTTGCCGGCGTGCGCCGCGCGTCGGCCGAGGAACTGTCGGAGGTTCCCGGCATCAGCCGGCCGCTCGCCGAGCGGATCCTGCGTGAGCTCGGTTCGGCCGGCACGGCTTCGAGCGACTGACGTCATTCTCCGCGCGTACAGCAGTCGATCCCCAGACCGGTATTGGATCCCGCGCTGATCACGTCGCCCCGCGCCCGAAGAA
>CAZQYE010000034.1:0-13885 GCA_964597375.1 uncultured Myxococcales bacterium | reverse complement strand
TCATCTCGGCGAGCGCGAATGCTCGGTCCAGCGCCGGCACCAAAAGATCATCGAAGAGTCCCCCTCACCCATCGTCGATGCGCAGATGCGCGCGCGAATGGGCGAGGCGGCCGTGGCGCTTGCCGAGGCCATCCACTACAGCGGTGCGGGCACCGTCGAGTTCGTGGTCGATGCCAACCTTCGCTTCTACTTCCTCGAAATGAACACGCGCCTGCAGGTCGAACACCCCGTCACGGAAATGGTCACGGGAACCGACCTCGTCGAATGGCAATTGCGCATCGCCGAAGGAAGAGACCTGCCCCACGCCCCCACGGCACGGGGGCACGCGATCGAGTGCCGGGTCTACGCCGAGGATCCGGCTGCAGGGTTTCTGCCCACCGGCGGAACCGTCCTCGCGGTGGACCACCCGTGCGGTCCTGGAATCCGTGTGGATACGTCTCTGTACGACGGTGTCGAGGTTCCCCCGACCTACGATCCCTTGCTGGCCAAGGTCGTCGCGTGGGCCCCTACGCGCGAGCTCGCCATCGAACGCATGAACGCGGCGCTGGCCGAGTTCACCGTCCTGGGTGTGCGCACGAACGTCGCATTCCTGCGCGACGTGCTCGCGGACGAGCGATTTCGAAGCGGCGAGTTCACCACGACCGACGTCGACGACCGGTTCGCCGACTGGCGTCCCCCGTCCGGCAGCGAGTGGGCCGTGGCCGCGGCCGTTGCAGCCTACTTGGTCGAGACTCGAGCCGGCAACGCGGCTCGGGGTCCGGGTGTGGCGCGCACGCGGCCCGCCGGCCCCTGGGAAACCCTGGGTGCGTGGCGGCTCGGTAGCGGGAGGCGCTCGTGACCGAGCGCGCCTACCGCGTCGACGGCCGCCTCGTGCGCCTGCGCCTGAGCAGCGGCGAGCACTCGGGTGCCCTTCTCGTCGACGACCGGCGTTGTGAACTGGCCGACTTCGAGGTCGGCGGTCGATACGTCGTGTTCACGTTGGACGGCCGGCGCTACCGCCTGCCGTTCGTCCGCTCCGGCGGTCGCATTCACGTCGGTGCCGGCGGCCACGATTTCGACTTTTCTCCTGCCGACGACGACGCAAGCGCCGACGAGGGCGCGGGCGGTTTCACCCCCGAGGTCGTCGCGCCCATGCCCGGCAAGGTGCTCGATGTTCTGGTCGCCGAAGGGGACACGGTTCGCGAGGGCCAACCGCTGCTGCTCATCGAAGCGATGAAGATGGAGCAGACGCTCCGCGCCGGGGCCGATGCCGTCGTGCGTAGCGTCCACGCAGAGCCCGGAGCCATGGTCGGGCCGGGCCAGGTACTCGTGGTTCTCGAGCAGCCCGAGGCCGATTCAGACTAGCTTCCCAGTACCGCGCCCACTTCGATTCCGGCGGAGGCCGCCGCCTCGGCGGCCGGGCACTTTCCTCCGCCAGCCTTCATCTTGGCAAGGCGGACGCTCCCATCGGCGGTCGCGACCTCGATTCCCTCCTCCCCGACGGCCAAGACCGTGCCGGGCGGCGCAACCGACTTCGCCGCGGCTCGCCGCGATCCATAAAACCTGACCGTCTCGCCGCGCCACCGGCTGTGGGCGCCGGGCGAGGGATCACAGCCGCGGATCAGGTTGTGCACGGTCTCGGTAGGCTCGTTCCAATCGATCGCCGCGTGCTCGTCTCGGCACAGCGGATCGTAGGTCGCCAGGCTCTCGTCCTGAGGCGTCGCCTGAGCGCGGCCAGAAAGGATCAGCTCGACCGCCTCGAGCGTGGCGTCGACCCCTACGTCGAAGACTTTGCCGTAGTAAAACGAGCCGGCCGAATCGTCCGGACCGATTTCGATCTCCCGTTGCAGGTAGATCGGCCCGCTGTCGATCCCGTCGTCGGGACGGAACAGCGTGACCCCGCTGCGCGTTTCGCCGCGAATGATCTGCCAGTTGATCGCCGATCCGCCGCGGTAGGCCGGCAACAGGGACGGATGAAAGCACACCGACGCAAACCGGGGCGCGTCGAGAATGCGCGCGGGAATGATTTGTGTGACGTACGCGAGCACGGCGAGATCGGCCCGCTCCGGCGCCACTTCGGCGTAGGCCTCCTCGCCCTTGTACGAGCGTCGCTGCACCACCGGAATACCGGCCTCACGAGCGGCCTGCTCGAGCGGATCGGGAGGACGCTCCGTGGGACGCGGAGGGACCGACACCGCGAGGATGTCGTGCCCGCGCTCGCGAAGACCCGAGAAGACGCGCTCTCCGAATTGTGCCTGTCCAAAGACGATGATCTTGGCCATGGTAGCTCCTTGAACGACTTTCGCCGGCCCAGCCGCCGCCTTACGCTACCCGCGATCGACTGCCGTTGCACCGGCCGCTCCACCCGCCCCCGACCGACCCGCGGCAAACCGGCCGCCCCCCAAGAGCCCGCCCTGGCGGAAACCGTAGCGCCACCGCATCCCACAGCCCCAGCCGATGCTCGGCGCCGGCCTCCCACCCTCGTACCGTTGAGCACCGCTCCGCCCCGCCTGCGGCGCAGGCGCTGCAGCGGTCTCTGCACCAGGCCGGTGCGGCCTCGCGGCCAAATATAAGCTGGTGATATTGAAGGACAATGCGCGAACCAGCAGTGCTTACCCAACAGTCCGGCGGGTTGAATCATAACGCGCTGCATGCTACTCGGAGACGCCTTCCGGAACCGGTTTTCGCGGCCAGGCCGTCGTCGGCATCGCCCAGAGGGGCGACGAGGCGAACCTGAGAGAGCTCACCAGTGGGGCCGGCCGCCGCGAACAGATGTATTGCCGAGCAGGGCGGGCTCAGGCCCGGCCACGAGGGATCGGCGGGCACCCGCCGGCGTGAGTCCGGCCATCAACTAGCAGGAGGATAGCCAGGGTGAAGATTCTAGTAACCGTCAAGCGCGTCCCCGACGCCGAAACGACGATCAAGGTGAATCCCGAGGGAACGGGAATCGTCGAGTCCGGCATCAAGTGGGTCGTCAACCCGTTCGACGAGTATGCCATCGAAGAAGCGTTGAAGATCAAAGAAGCACAGGGAGACGTCGAGGTCGTGCTGTGCTCGATCGGCACCAGTGACAGCCAGGAGCAATTGCGCACGGGGCTGGCCATGGGGGCCGACCGCGCGATCTTGGTCACGGCCGATGCGGCCGACGGCTGGGTCGTGGCGCGCATCTTGGCCAAGGTCGTCGAAAAGGAATCGCCCGATCTCGTGATCATGGGCAAGCAGGCCATCGACGACGATGCGAACGTGGTGGGACAGCTGCTGGCCCAGATTCTCGGATGGCCCCAGGCGACGTTCATCTCCAAACTCGAGCTTGCCGACGGCAACGCCTCGGCGACCTGCGTGCGCGAGGTGGACGGCGGACTCGAAACGGTGAAGATTCCGCTTCCCGCGGTCGTGACCGCCGACCTGCGCCTGAACGAACCCCGCTATGCCTCGCTCCCGGGAATCATGAAAGCGCGCAAGAAGCCCCTCGAGGAAATCGATGCTGCTTCGCTCGGCGCCGACTTGACGCCGCGTCTCGTCGTCAAGTCGATGGCGCCGCCGCCTGAGCGCCAGGGCGGCCGCATCGTCGAGTCCGTCGACGAGCTGGTCACCGCTCTGCAAAACGAAGCCAAGGTCTTGTAATCGAGGAGAGAAGACAGTGGGTAATATCCTAGTTTACGCAGAACACGCACACGGGCAGCTTCCCAAGGCGACCGCCGTCGCCGTGGGAGCCGCCAAGGAAATCGCATCGAAGCTCGGAGGAGACACGATCGTCGCCGTTCTCGGCAACGACGTCGCCGCGATCGCGGACGCAGCGGCCAAGCTCGGTCCGTCGAAGGTCGTCACCGTCAGTTCGCCGGATCTCGAGCATCACACGGCCGACGTCACCGCTGCAGCCTTGGCTGCGGCAGCCGAGGCGACCGGTTCGGATACCGTCGTGTTGGCCTCCACGAGCAAGGGCAAGGACATCGCACCGCGCCTGGCAGGCGTCCTCGATGCGGCGATCGCCACGGACGTCACGGCCGTCAACGACGATGGCACGTTCGTCCGGCCGATGTACGCGGGCAACGCCTTCGCTACGGTCGAGCTCGCCGGCGACAAGAAGGTCGTCACGGTCCGGACCACCGCCTTCGAAGCAGCGGCAGGCGACGGTTCGGCTCCGGTCGAAGCGATCTCCGTCGAGGTTGCGCCGCCGGCCAATCGGATCGAGTTCGTGGGCCTCGAAGAAGTCCAATCCGACCGGCCCGTCCTCACCGAGGCCGAGCGGGTGGTCTCGGGCGGTCGTGGCCTCAAGTCGGCCGAGAACTTCAAGGAAGTCCTCGAGCCGCTGGTCGACGCACTTGGAGCCGCCATGGGCGCAAGCCGCGCGGCCGTCGACGCCGGATACGTTCCCAACGACTTGCAGGTCGGGCAAACCGGTAAGGTCGTCGCCCCGACGCTCTACATCGCCGTCGGCATTTCGGGCGCGATCCAGCATCTGGCCGGCATGAAGGACTCCAAGGTGATCGTTGCGATCAACAAGGATCCCGAAGCGCCGATCTTCAGCGTCTCGGACTACGGACTGGTCGCAGACTTGTTCCAGGCCGTTCCCGAGCTGACCGAGAAGGTCAAGGCACTGCAGTAACCGCCGTAAGGGCCGTGGGCGCTTGCGCGCCCACGGCCGCCTGGCTGGAGAAAACCGTAGAAAGGGCCGTCGCCGCCGCGACGGCCCTTTTTTATTGAATCGGTGCGCCGGCTTCCTCGGCGGTCTCGACGCCGCCTTCGGGTACCGACAGCACCGGCGACAGGACACGCGCCACCCAGGTGGCGGCGTCGTCGCCGTCCTCGCGGATCAATTCGTACTTGCGGACGATGCCGATCACGCCGAGATCGCGCAGCCGGTCTTCGGTGGCTGGATCGTCGAGCGAAGTGAGCACCACCGTCGGTACCGCGAGCCCGCGGCGGTCGAGCTGTTCGAGTACGCCCACGCCGTCGAGCTGTGGCAGGGCCACATCGAGAATCATTGCATCGGGAGACCTCGAGGTGGCCAGATCGACCGCATCGACGCCGTTGGTCGCCTTCATGACCGAGTAACCGCTCTGCGCCAGCTCGAACTCGATTACGCCGCCGTAGTCCTCGTCGTCCTCCACGACCAGGATCTGCGAGCCGGGGGCCAGGCGCTCGGTCAGCAGCGACAGGAGCGGCTCGCTGTGCGTGGCCGGGCTGATCTCGCGCAACTCTCCGTTGGGGCACCGGGCGAGCAAATGGGAGACCCCGGCATCGCGGATGCGCTTTTCGGCCTCGTCGCTGAGCTGGCCGGCGAACGCGGTGTCCATCACTACTACGTCGGGCGGCCACTCGGCGATCAGTCCGAAGAAGCCCGGCATGTTCGAACTCGCACGCCCTTCGATTTCCTCGAGTTTGAGGGCCCGGATGCCGCAATCGGCCAGCACCGGGTTCTTCATGAGCAGAGCCACCCGCAACCGCCGCGCGCTCTCGACCTGCCCCATGGCGTTGCGGTAGACGGGCACGCAAGGAACCGTAAACGAAAATTCACTTCCCCCTCGGGGAGTCGGGGCGACGCTCACGCGGCCGCCGTGGCGCGCGACCACCTCGCGACACAAGAGAACCCCCAGCCCGATCCCGGCGGCGCGGGCGCCGGCGAGCTCGGCGGAGGAGAACGTCCCGGCGTTCTCGAAGACGCCGGCGAGGTCGACGCTCGTCTGGCCGTTGCCGCCGTCGGCGACCGAGAAGCGGACCTTCCCGTCTTCTTCGCGCACGGACACGTCGATCTGTGCCCCTTGGGGGCTCGATTTGATCGCGTGGCGGATCAAGCTCTCGAGGGCCTGTGCCAAGCGTTCGGCGTCACCCCACACGCAGGGAAGCCGCTTCGATGTGTTCACCCTCAGGGTGACGGCATGCGAACGCACGAGATCCTGCACGTGGTCGATGGCTGCGCCGACGAGGCGTCCCGGCCGGATTTCGCCGTCCTGCCAGTCGAGCCTGCAAGACTCGATCTTCACAAGATCGCTCATGTCGGCGACCAGGCGCGCCAGGCGAGTTCCCTCGGAGACGATCGTCCCGGTGAACTGCTCGATCACTTCGGGCTTACGCTCGCGGTACCTCTGGATGATGCGCGCCGACGAGACGATCGCGCTCAGAGGCGTCCGGATTTCATGTGCGATCGCCGAAAACAGCGCCGATTGCTGGTCGGCCGACTTCTCCAGGCGAGCGTTGGCTTGCTCGAGCTCGCGGATCCGCGCAATCGCCATGCGCCGTCCTTCGGCGAGCTCCGATTCGATTCGCTCGAAGCGCCCGGCCAAAGCCGCCAAGTCGCTGCCCGTGTCGCGGACGCCGGAAATATCGTCCGACTGCTGCTCGGTCACGTTCAGTGCGGTCGCGACCTTGTCGAGCCGGTGCAGGAGGTTGGAAGCGAGCATGCGGGCGATGATCAGCGCCGTGCCAAGCACCCAGGCAACGACGAGGAAGGTCCAGTATTCGAAGGGCAACGTCTGAACCGGCGCGTTGACGAAAAACGCGTACGAAACCGTGAGCAAGAGCGCCATGGGAACGATCGTCGCCGCAACGGTCGTAAGGAGGATCGTCGTCGCCGGCGACGGCCCCTCGACCTTCCACTTCTTCCACTCGATTTTTTTCATCTTCCTTGCCCTTCGATGTGTTGCCCGCGGCAAAATCCCGCTGCGTCGTGAATTCTGCAACGCGGGGGCCGGTACGAAGCCCGCGAAAAACGGCGCGTTCGGACCGGGCGCACATAGGTACGAGCACGAAGCGTGCCACGCAGAGACAAGACGAGATGGGATCGCCGCCCCGGCCTCTCGGGCCGAGGCATGAACTCACTGCGCACAGCGCAAGGCGAACGCAACCGCCGCGCCCAGCCGGGCACGGCGGGAGCCGCCTCGCGCGGGGGAACCGGGAAGCTCGGCCGGCGCCGTCAGACGACGGCGTCGGCCAGTAGTTCGAGAATGTCCCGAGTTTCGACTTGATCCTCGAGCTGCTTTTCCTTGATTCCGTCGCTCAGCATCGTCATGCAGTATGGGCAGGCCGATGCAATCACGTCGGGCTTGGTCTCGAGCAACTGGTCGACACGCAACGTATTGACGCGCTGGGAAGGATCCTCGTCGATCCACATCCTGCCGCCGCCGGCGCCGCAGCACATGCCGGTGTTTCGGCTGCGGGAGGACTCCCGCAGGATCACGCCTGGCAAAGCCTGGAGGATCGCCCGCGGCGGATCGTAGATCTCGTTGTAGCGGCCGAGATAACAGGAGTCGTGGTAGACGATCGTCTTGGCGATTTCCTTGTCGATCTTCACCTTGCCCTGCCGGATCAAATCGGCGACGAGCTGAGCCGCATGAACCGTCTCGTAGTTTCCGCCGAACTGCGGGAACTCGTTGGCGATCGTGTTGAAGCAGTGCGGGCAGTTGGTGATGACTTTCTTGACCTTGTAGCCCTCGAACACCTCGACGGCCATCTGGGCCATCGTCTGATACAGATACTCGTTGCCGAGGCGCCGGGCGGTATCACCGTTGCACGGCTCTTCCTTGCCCAAGATCGCGTAGCTCACGCCGGCCTTGTCGAGGATCTTGGCCACGGCCTTGGTGATCTTCTTGGCGCGGTCGTCGAACGATCCGGCGCAGCCGACGAAGAACAGGTACTCGGCATCGGGTTTGTCGGCGAGCGTGGGAATGTCGAGCCCTGCGGCCCACTCGTCGCGCTTGTCGGCGTTGATGCCCCACGGGTTGCCCTGGGTCTCCATGCCCTTGAACGTACGCGTGAGCTCGGTCGGAAAGCGTGCCTCTTCCTGGACGAGGTGGCGGCGCATGTCTACGATCTTGTCGACGTACTCGATGTGCACCGGGCACGCTTCCTCGCACGCGCGGCACGTGTTGCACGACCACAGGACCTCGTCGGAAACGACGTTCTCGCTGACGATCTTCTCCTCCCAGCCGTCATCGAGCATCGATTCGGGATGCTCGTAGAGGTAGTCGCGCAGGTTGAGCAGCATCTGCCGGGGAGCGAGCGGCTTGTTCGTAGCCGTCGCCGGGCACTGCGAGGAGCAGCGGCCGCACTCGGTGCAGGTGTACATGTCGAGCACCTGCTTCCACGTGAAATGGCGCATCAGCGACGTGCCGTATGACTCGACGTCCTCGCTTTCGAGGTCCTGCTTGGAAAGCCGGCCGGCCGGCTCGAGCTTGCTCAGGAATACGTTGGGAATGGCCGTGATCACGTGGAAATGCTTCGACAGCGGCAGCAGGTTGAGGAACGTCAGCACGACGAGGTTGTGCACCCACCACGCCACGTTGCTGGCCCCCAGGGCGAAGTCCGGTCCCCCCGCTGCCAGCAGGGATCCGACGAGCGCCGACACCGGCTGCCAGGCACGCTCGGCTTCGATGTCGGGCGCCCCCGCCAGCGCAACCAGCCGGCCTCCGTCGTAGACCAGGCCGCCGAGCATGATCGTCGAGATGAACACCAGGATCAGGATCGCTTCCCAGTGCGAGCGGTGGACCAGTCGTTCTTCCGCCGGCTTGAACCCCATCAGTCGCTGGGGATGAATCACCAGCCAGCGCAGCAGCATCACGAAGGCGGCAACCAGAACGATGCCCTCCATCAGGTCCCGCACGAGCATGTACGGCCCACCCAAGGCGTGCGGACTGAGCAACGGCAGGTAGGCATCGGGCGCCCAGCCGCGCAGGAACATCGTCAGGACCTGGAAGAGGAGAACGACAAAACCCCAGAAAATACATGCGTGTAGCAGGCCGGCGGGCTGCTCTCCCTTGAAGAACTTCTTCTGGCCGAAGGCGTAGACCAGCGTCAGCTTGATGCGCTCTGGAATCCGGTCGAGGCGGTCGGCGGGCTTGGCCCGCAGCAGCAACCGCAGGCGGCGCCAGATCTGCCAGCCGAACAGCGCGAGAAAGGCGAGAAGACAGAGGGTCCAGACGACTGCACTCACGATCGTTCCTCCACCAAATGACCTGCGCGGCAGGGTAAACGAGGCAAGGCCGGGATTTAACCTGTTTGCTGCCTCCCTTGCAATCGGCACCGGTTGCATGAGAGCCTGTCGC
Organism: uncultured Myxococcales bacterium; assembly: GCA_964597375.1. GTDB lineage: Bacteria > Desulfobacterota > Binatia > UBA1149 > SPBQ01 > CAZQYE01. Next base: position 4,865 of record CAZQYE010000034.1, on the reverse strand, counting down.
TATGGTCAAGACGACCGCGCCCAACCGGCCGGGGCTTTCCGTGGCGGTCTTGGCCCTCGCCGTCGCGCTCGCCGCATGCGGGCGCACGGACCGTCCCTACGTCCGGCTGCACGCCTCGTCGGGCCCCGTGAACGTTGCCGTCGAGATCGCCGCAACGCCCGAAAAGCGCACCCGAGGGCTGATGTGGCGCGAAAAGCTCGGGGCCGACGAGGGCATGCTGTTCGTGTTCGACGATGCCCGGCCGCGCAGCTTCTGGATGAAGAACACACCCCTCCCGCTCGATATCGTCTTCATCGGCCCGGACCGGCGCGTGGTGGCGATCGCCGAGCACACCGAGCCCTACTCGACGCGAGCCATCCCCTCGGGGGCGCCGGCCCGCTGGGTACTGGAGACGAACGCCGGATTCTGCCGCAAACACGGCGTCCTGGTGGGCACCGAGGTGGAGCTGCCCCCGGCGGCGTTGCGCTGAGCGCCGCTGCCGATTCTGTTGTTTTTTTACGCACCCCGCTGTAATCAGGGCGGTGCTGCGGCGGTGGCGGCGCCCCCGGGGGACCTCGAAGCGACATCCGCCACGAAATGAAGTGATGACTCACGCCCGCCGGGCAACGGGTCGGGCAGCGTCCGCCGATTGCGCCGGGCTTTTCGTTACACCGAGGACAGCATGGCGATCGAAGAAGTTTTGAGCGAACTGGAAAAGCGCAACCGCGAAGCGGAAGGCGGCGGCGGCCCCGAGCGGGTCGCCAAGCGACACGAGAAGGGCCTGACGACCGCCCGGGAGCGGATCGACATGCTGATGGACCCGGGCAGCTTTGTCGAGGTCGACAAGCTCCGCGTCCACCGCTGCACCGACTTCGGCATGGAAAAATCGCGTATCGCCGGTGACGGAGTCGTGACCGGCTACGGGACGGTCGACGGTCGCACGGTGTTCGCGTTCGCCCAGGATTTTACCGTCCTCGGTGGCAGCCTCAGCCACACGGTGGCCGAAAAGATCTGCAAGATCATGGAGATGGCGCTCAAGGCGGGGGCGCCGGTCGTGGGCCTGAACGACTCGGGCGGAGCGCGCATTCAAGAGGGCGTCGAAAGCCTCGGCGGCTACGCCGATATTTTCTGCCGGAACACGCTCGCCTCGGGCGTGATCCCGCAGATCTCCGGCGTCCTCGGTCCTTGTGCCGGCGGCGCCACCTACTCTCCAGCGCTCACCGACTTCATCTTCATGGTCGACAAGACCAGTTACATGTTCATCACCGGTCCCGACGTGATCAAAGCCGTCACGCGCGAAGAGGTCACGCAGGAAGACTTGGGCGGCGCCGCCACGCACAATACCCGCAGCGGCGTGGCCCACTTCCTCGCCGCCGACGATCGCGACTGCATCGCGATGATCCGCCGGCTGCTCTCCTACCTGCCGCTCAACAACATGGAGGATCCGCCGGTGGTCGCCAGCGACGACCCCCTCGACCGCCTCACGCCGGAACTCGAAGGGCTGATTCCGGACAACCCGAATCAGCCGTACGACATGTACACGATCATCGAGTCCGCGGTCGACCGCGGGAGCTTCTTCGAGGTTCACCGGTACTTCGCACGCAACGCGATCGTTGGGTTTGCGCGTATCGGCGGGCGAACGGTCGGCATCGTCGCCAATCAGCCGAGCGTCCTGGCCGGATGCATCGACTACGACGCATCGAACAAGATGGCGCGGTTCATCCGCTTCTGCGACTGCTTCAACATTCCGATCATCACCTTCGAGGATGTCCCCGGGTACCTGCCCGGCACGCAGCAGGAGTGGGGCGGGATCATCCGTCACGGCGCCAAGATCGTGTACGCGTACTCGGAGGCCACGGTCCCCAAGATCACGATCATCACGCGCAAGGCCTACGGCGGGGCCTACTGCGTGATGGGCTCCAAGCACATCCGCACGGACGTCAACCTCGCCTACCCATCGGCGGAAATCGCGGTGATGGGCGCCGAGGGCGCGGTCAACATCATCTTCCGCCGGGACATCAAGGAAGCCGAAGACAAAGAGGCGCGTCGCAAGGAGCTCGTCGAGGACTACCGCCGCCGCTTCGCGACGCCGTTTCGCGCAGCCGAACTCGGCTACATCGATGGCGTGATCTCCCCTGCTGAAACGCGCGTTCGAATCGCGCAAGCGCTCGCCATGCTGGCAAACAAGCGCGACAGCAATCCGCCGAAGAAGCACGGCAACATTCCCCTGTGAGTATCTAGTGGCGGCCGGCGGACAGATGATCGGTGGATGGGAGATGACCGTCGTCGGAACGACGACGGTATTTCTCGCCCTTTCGCTGCTCGTGGCGGTCTTGTCGATCGTTGCACGGCTCATAGAAGGCCGGACGGCGACCCCGGCTCCTGCCAAGCCGAAGGAACCAGCACCGCCCCAGGGCGCCCGGCCACCGGCGGGCAACGATCCAGACCTGCTCGCGATCGCCGTGGCGGCCTACGGCGCGCACCGGCGACGGCGCGTCGTCGTTCGCCCGCCATCGGAGGCTTCGGCCTGGCGGCTGCGCGGCCGCTCTGAACAACTGCGTCGCTGGAGGTAAAGCGGTCACGTGGCTACCTACAAGGTTCGAGTCGAGGGCAAGGAGTACGAAGTCACGGTCGAGGACCGTCCCGGAGGCGCCGCCGAGGTCACCGTCGAAGGCAAGACGTTCCATATCGAGCCGAGCGGTGCGGCGGTCGCAGCGCCGGCGGCCCCCTCACCCGCGCCGGCGGCACCCTCTCCCACACCGAGCACTGCGGCAGCTCCGGCCGCCAAGCCTGCCGCGCCCGCCGGAGGCAGCGGTGCGATCCACGCTCCCATTCCCGGCGTGGTGACGAAGATCCTCGTCTCTCAAGGACAGGCCGTCGACGCCGGCCAGATCGTTCTCAAGCTCGAAGCCATGAAGATGGAAAACGACATCGCTACGCCGGTCGCCGGAACGGTCAAGGAAATCGCCGTCGGCGAAGGCAGCGAAGTCCGCGACGGCCAGCTCCTCGTCGTCGTCGCGTAGTCGGAGGACTAGGCGGCGATGCTCGAAGCCCTCAGCTCATTCTTCAGCGGCACTGGTTTCGTCCTACTCCCCCAACATCCGCAGAACCTGGTGATGATCGGCGTCGGCCTCACGCTGATCACGCTGGCCATCCGCAAGAACTACGAGCCGTTGCTCTTGGTTCCGATTGGGTTCGGGATGATCATGGGCAACCTGCCCGGCGGGGAGGCATCACCCGACGTCGAAGGCGTGATTCACTTTCTCTACTTCGGCGTCAAGCACGAAGTCTATCCGGCACTGATCTTCCTCGGCTTGGGCGCCATGACCGATTTCTCCGCCATGCTCGCCCAACCGCGCCTGATTCTGCTTGGGGCCGCCGCGCAAATCGGCATCTTCGCGACCTACTGGGGCGCCCTGCAGCTGGGCTTCACGCCGGCCGAGGCCGGATCGATCGGCATCATCGGTGGTGCGGACGGCCCGACGACGATCTACATCACCGCCCGTTTGGCGCCGCACCTTCTTCCGGCCGTGGCCGTAGCCGCCTACTCCTACATGGCGCTGGTTCCGATCATCCAGCCGCCGATCGTCCGGCTGCTGACAACCAAGTCCGAGCGTCTCATTCACATGAAACAGGCCCGCCCGGTTTCCAAGCGTGAAAAGATCCTGTTTCCAATCGTCGGTTTTCTCACCTGCACGATCGTCGCCCCGGCTGCGACCACGCTGCTCGGCATGCTCTTCTTCGGCAATCTGCTCAAGGAGTCGGGCGTCACGGACCGGTTGGCCAATACCGCCCGCACCGCCTTCATCGATTCGGTGACGATCATCCTCGGCGTGTGCGTGGGCGCGGGTGCTTCGGCGGAGCGGTTTCTCCGGCCCGACTCTCTCAAGATCTTCGTACTCGGGCTGGTGGCGTTTTCGGTCGCAACGGCCGGCGGTGTCCTGTTCGGCAAGATCATGAATCGCGTGTCGCGCGACCCGATCAACCCGATCATTGGTGCGGCCGGAGTCTCAGCAGTGCCCATGGCCGCGCGTGTCGCGCTGACGACCGCCCAGCGTGACGATCCGACCAACTTTCTGATCATGCACGCCATGGGGCCCAACGTCGCCGGCGTGATCGGCTCCGCGGTCGCAGCGGGTGTGTTGATCGCGCTCCTCAGCTAAAGTCCGCGCCGGGAGGAATACGCCGAGACATGGCTAGTTTCGACGAACGTCTGAAGAACTGGACGGAGACGACCCTGGAAAAGGCTCTCTCGCGGGCACCCGAACGCAGGGAGCGGTTCGAAACGACCTCGAAGATCCCCGTCGAGCGGATCTACGGTCCCAGCGAAGGGGAGTACCCGGACCGCCTCGGGATGCCCGGCGAGTACCCGTTTACGCGCGGCGTCCAGCCGACCATGTACCGCGGCCGCTTCTGGACGATGCGCCAATACGCGGGATTCGCCACCGCCGAGGAATCGAACAAGCGTTACCGGTACCTGCTCGAACAGGGCACCACCGGCCTCAGCGTGGCCTTCGACCTGCCGACGCAGATGGGAAGGGACTCCGATCATCCGCTGTCCCGCGGCGAGGTCGGCAAGGTCGGCGTCGCGATCGATTCGCTCGAGGACATGGAAACCCTGTTCAACGGCGTTCCGCTCGATCGCGTCACGACGTCGATGACGATCAACGCCACCGCGGCCATCCTGCTCGCTCTCTACCTCGCGGTGGCCGAAAAGCAGGGGGTCTCCTGGGACAAGGTCGGCGGGACCATCCAAAACGACGTGCTCAAAGAATATATCGCCCGCGGCACGTACGTGTATCCGCCGGCGGCGTCGATGCGGATCATCACCGACATCTTCGCCTTCTGCACCGAGCACGTTCCGCGCTGGAACACGATCTCGATCA
>CAZQYE010000033.1:0-13956 GCA_964597375.1 uncultured Myxococcales bacterium | reverse complement strand
TCGGTTTTCGCGTGATCGACGAGAAACGCAACGAAGAAGAACCGACGCGTTCCGAGGCGACCGTCATGATCGAAGGGCCCAACGGAGAAATCGAGCACACGGCGGCCACGGGCAACGGGCCGGTCCATGCGCTGGACCGCGCGCTTCGCAAAGCTCTCGTTCAGTTCTTCCCCGAGCTCGAGGGAGTGCAGCTCCACGACTACAAGGTGCGCGTTCTCGACGGGCACGAGGGAACCGCCGGAATGGTCCGGGTATTCATCGAATCCGGAGACGGAAACGACCACTGGGGGACCGTGGGGGTCTCGCACAACGTCGTCGAAGCGAGCTGGCAGGCGCTCGTCGACAGCATTCTGTACAAACTGCACAAGGACCGGCGGCCGAGCGCCAAGAGCCGGTAGCACGAGCGATGGGAGGCTACTTCGACTACAACGCGACCGCTCCGGCGCACCCTGAGGTACGGGCGGCCATCGACAAGCTGCTGGCCGATCCGCCGGGGAACCCCTCGAGCATGCACGCGCAGGGCCGGCGGGCGCGCGCGATCCTCGACGAGGCGCGCCGCCTGACCGCGTCGCTGTTGGGAGCCGATCCCTCGATGCTCGTGTTCACCTCCGGAGCCACCGAGTCGAACAACATCGTGCTGCGCGGCATGACGGCCAAGCGTCCCGAGCTGACTGTCGTCACGACGCCGATCGAGCACCACTCGATCGTCGCAACCGTCGCCGCCCTCGAGCAGGCCGGCTCTGCGGTAGTCCGGCTTCCCGTCGACTCGGACGCAAAGATCGATTTCGAAGAGCTCTCTCGGCTGACGGCCAGCCGGCCCTGTCTGGTCGCCACGAGCTGGGCCAACGGGGAGAGCGGTCACATCACCGACGTCGAGCGCCTGCTCGATGCGGTCGCTCCCGGAACCCTCGTCCATCTCGATGCGGCGCAGGCGGCCGGACGCCTGCCGATTCGGTGCGGCGACGGCGTCGACTTCCTGAGCGTCTCGGCGCACAAGTTCGGCGGGCCTCCCGGCGTCGGCGTTCTCGCCATCGCTGGGGACACGCCCCTGCCCATCGTCACGGGCGGCCCGCAGGAGCGAGGCTTGCGGGCCGGTACCGAAAACGTGCCGGGAATCGTTGGAATGGGGGAGGCGGCACGTGTGGCCGCCGCTGCACGCGAACGCGAGTGGGAGCGCCTGCGCGAGCTGAGGGAAGAGCTCTGGCGGCGGATCACCCAGCGGCCGGGAGACTTGCTGCGAATCAGTCCCGCCGACGGCTTGGCCAACACGCTCACGGTCGGCGTCGCGGGAGTCGCCGGGGACGTCGTCGTCAGCGGCCTCGACCTCGAGGGGTTCTCCGTTTCGACGGGTTCTGCGTGCGCAGCCGGTGCGCCGGAACCGTCGCACGTCGTGCGCGGCCTCGGGGTCGACGAGCGGTACCGCAACGGCGTCGTGCGCATGAGCATGGGGCGCAACACGACGGAAGAAGACGTCGTCGCCCTCGCAGAGGCGTTTGCGACCGTGGTCGAGCGAGCGCGGAGGGCCGCATGATGACGGCCAACCGGCGGAGAGTGGTGGTCGCCATGAGCGGCGGCGTCGACAGTTCCGTGGCCGCCGCGCTGCTTGCCGAGCGCGGCTATGAGGTGATCGGCGTGTCCCTGCGGCTCGCCGACGAAGGGAGCGGGCGCCGCTCGAGTGGCTGTTGCAGTCTCGAGGACTTCCGCGACGCGGCCCGCGTGGCCGAAACTCTGTCGATTCCGCACTACGTGTTCGACTTGCGCGAGCAGTTCGCGCGCGGCGTCATCCGGCCTTTCGTCGACGAGTATCTGAGCGGGCGTACTCCGAGCCCCTGTATCCTGTGCAACAGCGTCATCAAGTTCGGGGCCCTGCGGCGAAAGGCCGAGCAGCTCGGAGCCGAGTTCATCGCCACCGGTCACTACGCGAGAATCGACCGTGCCGGCGGCCGCCACCGCCTGCTGCGCGGCTGCGACCCGGTCAAAGACCAGTCCTATTTTCTGTTCGAGATGTCACAAGACGAGCTCGCGGCGACCATGTTTCCAGTGGGCAGCCTGCCCAAGGACGAGGTGCGGAAGATCGCCGCCCGCCTCGGTCTTCCCGTGGCGGACAAGCCGGACAGCCAGGAGATCTGTTTCGTTCCCGACGGCCGTTACGCCGAGTTCGTCGAACGTGTGGCCGGCCGCGCCCGCGCGGGCGAAATCCGCGACCGCGAGGGCAACGTTCTCGGCCGTCACCGAGGCGTTCACCGCTTCACCATCGGACAGCGTCGCGGGTTGGGTGTCAGCGCCAAGCGCCCGCTGTACGTTTCGGCGATCGACGCGAGCACGGGCACCGTGACCGTCGCCCCGCGCGAAGACCTCGGCAGCGCGGGCCTCGAAGCGGAACGGGTCACGTGGACCGCCGGGCGGCCTGCGGCTCCCGGCACCCGCGTCGGAGTGAAGATCCGCTACCGTCACGCGGCTGTACCGGCCCGCGTCTACCCACTCGACGATCGCATGCGGATCGAGTTCGACACCCCGCAGCAGGCGGTGGCTCCTGGGCAGGCAGCGGTGCTGTACCGCGGCGATGAAGTGATCGGCGGCGGTTGGATCCGCTCGGCCTTTGCGGCGGGTACCGGAGCAGCGGCATGCGCGTAGCGATCACCACGCTCGGCTGCAAGGTCAATCAGTACGACAGCGCGGTGTTCGATCGCCTGCTCGAGGAGCGTGGCTGGAACCGTGTGGACTTCTCGCAACCTGCCGATGCCTACGTGGTCAACACGTGTACGGTCACGGACCGCGCGGACGCCGAAGCCCGGCGGCTGGCACGCCGCGCCCGTCGCACCAATCCGGCAGCGCGGGTGATCATGACCGGCTGCTTCGCCCAGGCCGATCCTATGGCGGCCTCGGACTTGGGCGAGGTCGATCATGTCGTGGGCCTCGGCCGGCTCGCCGATCTGCTGGCGGCGGTCGAAGGCCGGCTCGATCGCCGCGTCGCAGTATCGGATTTGCGCAAGGCCGGCGAGGTGACGACGTTCGGGATTCGTTCGTTCCCGGGTCGGACAAGAGCTTTTGTAAAGATTCAGGAAGGTTGCAACCTTTTTTGCACGTTTTGCATCATCCCGATCGCGCGCGGCCCGAGCCGCAGCGTCGATCCCGGGGAGGTGGTCGAGGAAGTCGAGCGCCTCGCCCGCTTTGGTCACCGGGAGGTCGTACTCACGGGGGTTCATCTCGGGGGCTACGGCGCCGACCTCGAGCGCCGCACGAATCTCGCTGAGCCGCTTGCGATGATCGCCAGGCGCCAGCTACCGACGCGCGTGCGTCTCAGCTCGATCGATCCTCCGGAAGTGACCGAGGAGCTCGTCGACGTGGTCGCCTCGGGCCCGATGTTCTGCGACCACTTCCATGTTCCGCTGCAGGCCGGGGACGATCGTACACTCACGCGAATGAACCGGCGCTACACGGCAGCCGAGGCCGCCGAGGCCTTCGGTCGGATCCGCCGGCGTATGCCCGACGCGTCGATCGGTACCGACATCATCACCGGCTTTCCCGGCGAAACCGACGAGGAGTTCGCCGAAACCTGCCGTTTCATTGAACGCGTCGGGCCGTCGTATCTGCACGTCTTTCCCTACTCGAAGCGTCGGTCGACTTCGGCCGCCAAGCGCTGGCAGCCACTCGAGCGCCGCGTGGTTCACGAGCGTGCTCGCCGCGTGCGAGCCATCGACCGGCGCCTGCGGCGCGTGTACGAAGAGCGTTTCATCGGTCGCACCCTCGAGGTGTTGCTCGAGGGCGAACCGAGCGACAGCGGCCATGCCGTCGGCCATTCCCGCAACTACTTGAAGGTCGCCGTGCCGGCGACTGCCGCCGGCAACCGCCGGCTCGTTCACGTTCGGGTCTCCGGCCGCGAAGGTCGGCTCTTGGTCGGCACGCCGAGATGACCCGGCAGGCGGACGGCCCACTCGGCGGCCTTCAGGCTCGCCTTGGGTACCATTTCGACGACTGCAACCTCCTGGAGCAGGCACTCGTCCATCCCTCGGTCGATCCCGAAGGCGGCCGGGACAACCAGAGACTCGAGTTCCTCGGCGATGCGGTGCTCGGCCTGATCGTCGGTGAGAGCTTGATGCGAGAGCTCCCCGAGGTCGATGAGGGCACTTTGTCTCGCTTACGGGCCGCCCTGGTCAGCGCGGACAGTCTGGCGCGCCTCGCCGTGGATCTCGGTCTCGACGAGCGGATTCGGCTCGGAAAAGGCGAAGAGAAGACGGGAGGCCGATCCAAGACGAGCATCCTGGCCGCCTGCTACGAAGCGGTGGTCGGCGCCATCTTTCTGGACGGCGGCTACGAGGCCGCGCGTCGAGCCGTTGCGTCCCACTTCGGCGAGGATCTGTGGGAGCGGGCGCGGCGGCATCGAGACTACAAGTCTGCGTTGCAGGAACTCACGCAGGCACGCTACGGAAGCGTGCCGGAGTACCGCATGGTCGACGTCAGCGGCCCCGACCATGCGCGCCGCTACCGCATCGAGGTGATCGTCGAGGGCAAAGTGTGCGGTGTCGCCGAAGGCGGCAGCCGCAAGAGAGCCGAGCAGCGAGCGGCGAGAGAGGCGATCGAGGCGATCGCCGGGAAACGCGACGATGACTGAGGTGGAAACGCGCGCCGCCGTCGTGGCCCTGGCCGGTGCCCCGAACGTCGGGAAGTCGACGTTGCTCAACCGGATTCTCGGGCAGAATCTGAGCATCACGACCCCCAAGCCGCAGACCACCCGCGCCCGGGTTCTCGGAGTCTATACGGAGGGACCGCTCCAGCTCGTGTTCACCGACACGCCTGGGGTCCACCGCCCGCGCACGCCGATCGACGAACGCACCGTGCGCCGGGCGAGGGCCGGGATTCGCGAGGCCGACCTCACGTGCTGGATCGTGTCGGCCAAGCACGGTCTGGGACCCGTCGATCGGACGGAGATCCCACGACTCGCGGAATCCCGCTTGCTCGTGGTTCTCAACAAGATCGACCTGGTTCGCAAGCCGCAGCTGCTACCGCTGATGGCCCAGATAAGCGAGCTCGCCCCGGACACCGAGTGCATCCCGCTTAGTGCCCTCCACGGAGAGAACGTCGGCGTACTCGTCGACCGTCTCGGGCAGCTGGCCGCGCCGGGTCCGTGGCTCTACCCACCCGATACGCTGACCGATCAACCGATGCGATTCTTCGCCGCCGAGCGGATCCGCGAACAACTCCTGCGCCAGCTCGACCAGGAACTGCCTTACCGAACGGCGGTGAAAGTCGAGAACTACCGCGAAGAGGACAAGCGGACGGTCATCGAAGCGGTCATTTACACCGATTCGGTTTCGGCGCGACGCATCGTGATCGGCAAGGGCGGCCAGCGCATCAAGGCCGTCGGCATCGCTGCTCGCCGCAGTATCGAGGAAATGCTCGGGCGCCACGTGTATCTCGCGCTCGAGGTCCGCGTCAAGAAAGACTGGCAGCGGGATCGCCGCTTTCTCGACGAGGTCGGCTTATGAGCGCGGAGCGGGCGAGCGAGCCGACCGTGGTCATCGTCGGCCGGCCGAACGTGGGTAAGTCGACGTTGTTCAACCGGCTGATCGGCCGACGGCGCGCGATCACGCTCGACGTGCCCGGGGTGACGCGCGATCCGGTGTCCGAAGCGGTGGAATGGAACGGCCGGCGCCTGCGACTCGTCGACACCGGCGGTCTCGGCGGAGAGGACGTCATCGACTTGGCCGAGCGGGTGCACGAACACACGATGAAGACGATTGCCGGTGCCGATGCAGCGGTCGTCGTCTTCGACGTGCGTGCCGGGGTAAGCCCTCTCGATCGCGACACCGTCGAGACCATTCAGCGCTGCGGAATTCCGGCCGTCTACGTGGCGAACAAAGCCGACGGTCCCGCTCAAGAGGCAGAGGCGGTCGAGTTCTGCCGCTTGGGTATCGAGCCGCCCCTGACCGTGTCCGCCGAGCACGGCGGGGGCTTGGCCCAACTCAGACAAGCGATCCTCGAGTGCATCCCCGCCCGCGGCCCCGAGGAAGCTCTCGCCAGCGGCGCGGAGGCACCGATCCGCGTGGCGCTGGTGGGCCGTCCCAACGTCGGAAAGTCTTCGCTTCTCAACCGCATCGCCGGCCACGAACTGGCCTTGGTCGACGACCGGCCCGGAACGACGCGAGACGTCGTCGACACGCTGGTCGAACGAGGCGGGCGCCGCTACCTGCTGGTCGACACGGCCGGCATGCGCCGGCCCTCGCGTGTGGGCGCGGGCGTCGAACGACTCAGTGTACGGCGCAGCATCGCGGCGATTCGGCGGGCGGAAGTCGCCGTCGTCATGATCGAGCCCGACGAAGGGATGACCGACCAGGACGCCCGCATCGCCCGGCTGGCATGGGACGAAGGGCGGGCGGTAGTGATCGCCGTCAACAAGATCGACCGGCTGGGCGAAGGAGCCGACCGCGCAGCGCTGGCCGCCGAAACGCTACGCCGCTACCCGACGCTCGGATCGGCGCCGATCGTCTTTCTATCGGTGCTGCGCAGCCAGGGCATCGACGATTGCTTCGCCGCGATCGACCGGGCCGTGGCCGCTCACCGGATCGAAATTCGCACCACCGACATCAACCGCATCGTCGCCGCCGCGGCCGAGCGCCGCCAACCACCGGTGGTCGCCGGGCGCCGCCTCCACTTGCTCTACGCGGCACAAACGGGAAGGCGGCCGCCGACGATCACGTTGTTCGTCAATCGCAGCGGCGTTCCCGCCGACTACACGCGTTTTCTGGAACGGTGCTTTCGCGAGGCTCTACCGCTCGAAGGGACGCCGCTGCGCCTGCGCTTCCACAGGCGCTCTTCTCACGGACCGCACCGGCGATAGTTCTCCGCATAGCCGGCATAGTTGGCGACCGTCTCGGCCATCCACGCGCGCTCTTCGTCGCTGACGTCGCGGACCACTCGGGCCGGCTGCCCCATGACGAGCTTGCCGGCCGGAACGACGGTTCCGGGCGTGACCAGACTCATGGCGGCCACCAGAGCGCCTTCTTCGATCACCGCATCGTCGAGAACGATCGCCCCGATGCCGATCAACGCTCGATCGTGGATCCGGCAGCCGTGAAGCACCACTCGGTGGCCGATCGTAACGTCGGCACCGACGATCGTTGGGTGCGCGTCCCGCGTGACGTGGATCGTACAGTGGTCCTGAACGTTGGTGCGCTCTCCGATGCGGATCGGAGCCACGTCGCCGCGGACCACCGATTGGAACCAGATCGAAGCCTGGGCCGCGATGGATACATCGCCGATGACGGTCGCGTCCGGCGCGATCCACGCGCGATCGTCACAGCTCGGAACCGTGCCAAGATAGTCGAGAATCATGCGTTCCTTCCAGTGCTGGAATTTGTTGAAAAGTATTCGGCGCGTGCTTATAAGGCAACATGGTACGCTTGGAAGCCCTGACCGTTGGATTGACGTTCGACGACGTCCTCTTGGTGCCGGGCGAATCGCGGGTGCTGCCGAGCGAAGCCAACGTCGAGACGCAGCTCACCCGGCGGATCGCTCTGCACATCCCCCTCGTCAGCGCGGCGATGGACACCGTGACCGAGGCACGGATGGCGATCGCCATGGCACAGCAAGGAGGCCTCGGCTTCATTCACAGAAATCTGCCGATCGAGAGGCAGGCCGCCGAGGTCGCAAAAGTCAAGAAGAGTGAGAGCGGGCTGATCGCCGACCCGGTCACCGTCGAGCCGGAAGCACCGCTGTCGCGCGCCTTCGAAATCATGCGGGCGCACGGCATTTCCGGCGTGCCGGTGTGCCGCGGGGATCGGCTGGTCGGCATCCTGACTCACCGGGACGTACGCTTCGAGCGAAATCATGCGCGGCCCGTGAGCGAGGTCATGACGGGCAGCGACAAGCTCGTCACCGGACGGCCCGGCATCACGCTCGACGAAGCAACCCGCATCCTGCACGAGCACCGCATCGAGAAGCTACCGGTCGTCGATGAGGAAGGGCGCCTGCAGGGACTCATCACCGTCAAGGACATTCAGAAGGCGATCGAGTACCCCCACGCTTCGAAGGACACCATGGGGCGCCTGCTCGTCGGGGCGGCGGTGGGCGTGGGAGCCGATCGGCGTGACCGCGTCGACGCCCTGCGCGAGGCCGGCGTCGACGTCGTCTGCGTGGACACGGCACACGGCCATTCGCGCAACGTCATCGAGACCGTCGAGGAAATCAAAGCACGGCACGCCGACCTCGAGGTCGTCGCCGGCAACGTCGGAACGCGCGAGGGTGCCCAGGCGCTGATCGATGCGGGCGCCGACGCCGTAAAAGTCGGCATGGGCGTCGGCTCGATCTGCACGACGCGGATCATCTCGGGGGTGGGGATGCCCCAGGTGACGGCGATCGTCCAGGCGTGCGAGGCGGCCGACGCAGCCGGCGTACCCGTCATCGCCGACGGCGGCGTGCGGTTCAGCGGCGACATCACGAAAGCGCTAGCGGCAGGCGCCTCCACCGTGATGATCGGAAGCCTACTCGCCGGCACCGAGGAGAGTCCGGGGGAAACGGTTCTGTACCAAGGCCGGACGTACAAGGTTTACCGCGGAATGGGATCGCTCGAGGCAATGCGCGGCGGGATGAGCAAGGACCGCTATTTCCAGGAAGACCAGGAGGACGTGAAACTCGTTCCCGAAGGAATCGAGGGTAGGGTGCCGTACAAGGGTTCCTTGCAATCGACGATCGAGCAGCTCGTGGGTGGCTTGCGGGCCGGCATGGGCTACGTCGGGGCGGCCGACCTAGCGACCCTCCGCAAGGAAGCTCGGTTCATCCGCGTCTCGCCCGCCGGCCTGCGCGAGAGTCACGTCCACGACGTGACGATGACCAAGGAACCTCCGAACTACCGCCGCGACTGACGCCTTGTAGTTCATGATCGTCATCCTCGATTTCGGCAGTCAGTACACCCAACTCATTGCACGGCGCATTCGCGAAGCGCACGTGTACTGCGAGATCCATCCGTTCGACCGGGACGCCGCCGAGATCCGGGCTCTCGAGCCCGACGGCATCGTCCTCTCCGGAGGGCCGGCGAGCGTCTACGCCGAGGATGCGCCCCAACCTGCGCCCGAGGTCCTCGATCTCGACCTGCCGTTCCTCGGAATCTGCTACGGCATGGGCGTCCTCGTGCGCCGGGCGGGCGGCGTCGTGGCGCGCAGCGACAAGAGAGAGTACGGACCCGCCGAGTTGGAGGTACTCGACGCCTCCGACCTTCTGGCGGGGATACGCTCGCCCTCGCGGGTGTGGATGAGCCACGGAGACCGGCTCGAGCGCGCCCCGGAGGGCTGGAGCGTGGTCGGTCGCAGCGACAATTCGCCCTTGGCGGCGGTGCGTGACCCCGGCCGGCGGCGTTTCGGCATTCAGTTCCATCCGGAAGTCGTTCACACGGCCGAAGGCCGCACGATTTTGGAGAACTTTCTTTTTCGCGTGTGCAACGTCGAGCCCGACTGGACGATGGAGAGCTTCGTCGACCAGGCGATCGATCGGATCCGCGCGCAGGTGGGCAGCGAACGGGTGATCTGCGGGCTGAGCGGAGGCGTCGACTCGACGGTCACGGCCGCCCTGATCGAAAAGGCCGTTCCCGGGCAACTGACCTGTGTGTTCGTCGACAACGGCCTCCTGCGCAAGGGCGAGGCCCGCGAAGTGTGCGATCGGCTAGGGGGCTACTTCGGGGACGACTTCGTCTTCGCCGATGCCTCGCAACGTTTTCTCGAAGCACTCGCCGGCGTGAGCGACCCAGAGCGCAAGCGCAAGATCATCGGACACACGTTCATCGAGGTCTTCGAGGAAACCGCCGAGCGGGCGGCGCGGGAGAAGGGCAAAGCGCGCTTCCTTGCCCAAGGCACGCTTTACCCCGACGTCATCGAATCGGTCTCGGTCAAAGGTCCTTCGGCCACGATCAAGAGCCACCACAACGTCGGCGGATTGCCCGAGACGATGAATCTCGAGCTCGTAGAACCGCTGCGCGAACTGTTCAAGGACGAGGTTCGTGCCGCAGGCCGAGTCCTCGGCTTGCCGGCCGAGTTTATCGGCCGGCATCCGTTTCCAGGCCCGGGCCTGGCAGTCCGCATTCTCGGTCCCGTGACCGAGCCGGACCTGGAAACCTTGCGCGAAGCCGACGCGATCTTCATCGAGGAAATCCGGCGCGCCGGACTCTACGACGAGATCTGGCAAGCGTTCGCGGTCCTGCTGCCGATCCGCACGGTGGGTGTACAAGGCGACGACCGCACGTACGATCGCGTCGTGGCGTTGCGCGCCATCGTCAGCGAGGACGGCATGACGGCGGACTGGTATCGCTTCCCGCACGAGGTCTTGGCGCGTGCCTCGGCGCGAATCAGCAACGAGGTCCAAGGCGTGAGCCGCGTGACGTACGACATTTCGTCGAAACCGCCGGCCACCGTCGAGTGGGAGTAGGACCGTGGGCTACGCGCACCTGCACCTGCACACGCACTACAGCCTACTCGACGGTGCCACGAAGATTTCCGACCTGATGAGAAAAGTGGCGGCCTTAGGCATGCCCGCCGCCGCCATGACCGACCACGGCAACATGTTCGGCACCATCGAGTTCTACCGCGCGGCGACCCAGGCGGGCGTCAAGCCGATCATCGGCTGTGAAGTGTACGTCGCGCCCCGCAGCCGCAAGGAACGCACGCCGGTCGTCGCCGACGACTACGAACGGGCCGGCAACTACCACTTGATCCTGCTGGCGATGAACCTCGACGGGTACCGCAACCTCTGCCGGCTGGTCTCTCAGAGTTACGTCGACGGGTTCTACTACAAGCCGCGGATTGACAAGGAGCTGCTTCGCGAGTTCAACGGTGGCCTGATCTGCCTGAGCGGCTGCCTGGCCGGCGAGTTGGCCGGGGCGATCTGCAACGACCGGCCCGAGGTGGCGCGCCGCGTGATCGAGGAGTTCGCCGGGCTCTTCGGGGACCGCTACTACCTGGAAATCCAAGACAACCACCTCGAGGATCAAGCGAAGGTCAACCGGTTCCTGCTGGAGATCGCGCCCGAGGTCGGCGTCCCGCTGGTGGCAACGAACGACTGTCACTATCTCGAGCACGAAGACGCTCAGGCCCACGAAGTGCTGCTCTGCGTCCAAACGGGCAAGAGCATGTCGGACGAAAACCGGTGGCGCTTCGGCACCGACCAGCTCTACGTCAAGGGCCCCGAAGAAATGCTCCGCGCGTTCGCCGATGCCCCCGAGGCCGTGCGGACGTCGCTCGAGATCGCCGAGCGCTGCAACGTCGAGCTCACGTTCGGCAAACACCAGTTTCCCGTGTACCGCACCCCTGCGGAGAAGAGCCTCGAAGACTACCTGCGCGAACAGGCGACGGCGGGTCTGGAGCGGCGGCTGGCGCTGCGTAAGCAACGCGAGGCGGACCTCGACGAGCAGGTGTACTGGCAGCGGCTCGAGGACGAGCTGAGCACGATCATCAAGATGGACTTCGCCGGCTACTTCTTGATCGTGGCCGACTTCGTGAACTACGCGCGATCGAAGGGGATCCCCGTAGGCCCCGGGCGCGGCTCGGCGGCGGGCAGCATCGTCTCGTACGCCCTGGGAATCACCGACATCGATCCGATCCGGTACAACCTGCTGTTCGAGCGGTTTCTCAATCCCGAACGCATTACGATGCCCGACATCGACGTGGACTTCTGTTACGAGCGCCGTGACGAGGTTCTCGAATACGTACGCGAGAAATACGGGCACGACCGCGTCGCGAACATCATCACGTTCGGAACGATGAAGGGCAAGGCCGTGATTCGCGACGTCGGACGGGCCCTCGATTTCTCGTTCGCGGAGACGGATCGGATCTGCAAGCTGTATCCGGCGCCCAAGCAGGGCCGGGACTATTCCCTCGAGCGCGCACTCGAGATCGAACCGCGCCTTCGCGAGCTGCGCGAGTCGGGGGATCGGGAACGAAAGTTGTTCGAGTACGCCCTGAAGCTCGAGGGGCTTGCGCGCCACGTCTCCAAGCACGCCGCCGGCGTGGTGATTTCCGACAAGCCGCTGGTCGAACAGGTGCCGTTGTTCGTCGACAAAGACGGCACCGTGATGACCCAGTTCGCCGGCCCGGACATCGAGGCGATCGGACTGATCAAATTCGACTTTCTCGGTCTCAAGACTCTCACGCAAATCGCCAATACCCTGAAGCTCGTCGAGCGGGGCCGGGGGGAAAAAGTCGATCTGTCCAATCTGCCGCTCGACGATCCAGCGGTTTATCGCCTGCTGTCCCGCGCCGACACGATCGGCATCTTTCAAATGGAAAGCGGAGGCATGCGTAAGCTGCTGACCCGAGTACGCCCGTCTTCGTTCGAGGACTTGATTGCCGTCCTCGCGCTGTTCCGGCCCGGCCCGCTCGACAGCGGCATGGCTGAGGAATACGTCAAGCGCAAAGCGGGCCGAGAGAGCGTGCGTTATCTCGACGAGGCGCTCGAGTCGATTCTTGCCGAGACCCACGGGGTTATCGTCTACCAGGAACAGGTCATGCGCATCGCCCAGGTGTACGCCGGGTACAGCCTCGGCGAAGCCGACAACCTGCGCCGGGCGATGGGCAAGAAGAAGCGCGAGGTGATGGAAGTCGAGCGTGATCGATTCGTCGAACGCGCCGTCGAGCGAGGCCATCCGCGACGCATCGCCGAGCAGATCTTTCAACAGATCGAGACCTTCGCCGCGTACGGCTTCAACAAGTCCCACTCGGCGGCATACGCGCTCGTTTCGTATCAAACGGCCTACCTCAAGGCCCACTATCCGACGGAGTTCTTCGCCGCGCTCTTGTCGCTCGAGATGAACGATGCGGACAAGGTGTACAAGAACCTGGCGGATTGCCGGCAGCACGGAATCCGGGTGCTGCCTCCCGATGTGAACACCAGCCACGCGGATTTCACGGTGTGCAGCGAGGGAATTCGCTTCGGCCTCGGTGCGGTGAAGGGAATCGGCGAGAAGGCGATCGAAGCCATCGTCGCGGCTCGGGCGGACGGCCCGTTCACCTCCCTCGGCGATTTCTGCCTGCGAGTCGAGTCCGGACAGGTCAACCGCCGCATCATCGAGGGTCTGATCAAAGCCGGCGCCTTCGACTCGGTCGAGCCATCGCGTGCCAGGTTGCTCGCCGGGATCGACTCTGCGATGGCCTGGGCCGCGCGGGTGGCCGCCGATCGGGAAGCCGGCCAGATGGGGCTCTTTGGAGACTCCTCGGGCCCGAGCCAACCCGAGCCCGAGCTCCCCGAGGCGAGCGAGTGGGACGTCGCGACCCGCTTGCGGGCCGAACACGAGGTAGTTGGATTCTACATTTCCGGGCACCCGCTCGACCGTTACGTCGACGACTTGCGGCTGCTCTCGGTCTTGCCCGTGAGCGAGCTCGACAGCCGGGCGGACCAGGAAACGGTTCGCGTAGCAGGCGTCACGAACACGGTGCGCCTCAAGAACAGTCGCCGCGGGGACCGATACGCGACGTTCAACCTCGAGGACCTCGAAGGCGTGGTCGAAGTAATCGCGTGGCCGGAGGTGTTCCGGCAATGCGAAGCGGCGATCGTCGGGCACGATCCGGTGTTCGTCTCCGGCAAGCTCGAGCTCGGTGAAACCAGGCGGCTGCGGCAAGCGACGATCGAAGACGACGAGGACTCGCAGGACGGCGTAGCGGCCGTCGGAATCAAACCACAAATCATCGCCGAGGAAGTGATCCCGCTCGTCGAGGCAAGGCGCCGGACTGCCCGAGTCGTCGATTTGCGGCTGCAAACCGACCGCTTCGATCCCGAGTCGATGCCCGAGCTCAAGCGCGCCCTCGAACGCTTTCCAGGACACTGCCGGCCCGTGCTCAGGCTGGTCCGCCCCGGAGAGAGCGAAACGACCATCGAGTTGCCCGAGCACCTTTGTGTCGATCCGAGCGACGGATTCCTCCACGAGATGGAGTCGTTGCTCGGGCCCGGCAATACCGTCGTTCGGTGATCCCAGCGAAG
>CAZQYE010000032.1:0-14223 GCA_964597375.1 uncultured Myxococcales bacterium | reverse complement strand
GTGTTCGATACCGAGCCTGAAGAGATCAGGCGCCGCAGCACCGTCACGAGCGCGATTCACTCACTCACTTGGCGCAAGCACGAGATCACGGTCGTCGATACGCCGGGGCAGGGCAACTTCGTCACCGACGCGTACTTCGCGCTGCGCGGTGCTGCTGCGGCGGTGCTCGTCCTCGACGCATCCTCCCCTCTGCGGGCCGAGACGATGAAAATCTGGTCCTGGTTGCGCGAAGAGGGCGTCCCGACACTAGCCGTGCTCAATCGGGTCGATCGCGCGGAGGTGGACATCGACGCGTCGCTGGCGGAAGTCGCCGAAGTGCTCGACACTCGCCCGACTCTGCTGGCGTTGCCTCTTGGGGCGGGCGACGAGCTGTCGGGCTTCGTCGATCTGCTCAGTGGGAAGGCGCTCACATTCGATGCGGACACCGGCAAGGCGAGCGAGACGGAAATTCCCGGCGAGCTGAACGATCGCGTGCAGGAGCTGCGGGCGAAGTTGATGGAGGACGCCGCGGAAGGCGACGATGCCTTGGTCGAGAAGTACCTCGACGCTGGCGAGCTCAGCGACGAGGAGATCGCGGCCGGCCTGCGCGCGGCCGTCCGCGATGGGAGCATGCTGCCCGTGATTCTAACCTCTGCCGCTCGGAACGTCGGCTTTCCGAGGCTGCTCGATGCAGTCGTCGATCTGTTGCCGGCACCCGCCGACCGCGGCAGCGAACAAGCGCGCGATGCGGACGGCAATCAGGTCGAAGTGCCTCCCGATCCATCCGCGCCGGTGCTGGCGCTGGTGTTCAAGACGATCATCGACCCGCATGCCGGCCAGCTTTCGGTACTGCGCGTTCTTTCGGGCACGCTGACGGCGGACAGCCAGCTGGTGAACACGAGCACCGGCGCCAAAGAACGGGTCGGCCACCTACTGCGCCTCGAGGGCAGGAAGACGGCGCAGGTCGAGAGTGCAACCGTCGGTGAGATCGTGGCGCTGGCCAAGCTCAAGGACACGCACACGGGCAACTCTTTGGCCGATCCGGCTCGTCCGCTGACGGTTCGTCCCTGCCTCGAATTCAATCCGGTCATTACGTTTGCCGTTGCCGCCAAGAAGCGGGGTGAAGAGGACAAGGCGGCACAGGGACTCATGCGGCTAGCCGAAGAAGACCCGGCACTGCAAGTCGCGCGCGATGAGGGGAGCGGGGAAATCCTGCTGTCGGGTGCCGGGCAGCTGCACGTCGAGGTTTCCTGCGAGAAGCTCGAACGCAAATACGGCGTTGCGGTGGAGCTCAAGGCGCCGAAGGTGCCTTACCGCGAGACGATCCGCAAGGCGGTCAAGGCCCACGGCCGGCTGAAGAAGCAGACCGGCGGGCACGGACAGTTCGCCGACTGCTGGATCGAGGCCGAGCCGCTTCCGCGCGGGGCCGGTTTCGAGTTCGTAGACAAGATCGTCGGCGGCGTGATTCCCAAGGGGTTCATTCCCGCCGTCGAGAAAGGCGTCCGCGAGGCGATGAAGTCCGGCAGTATCGCCGGCTACCCCGTCGTCGACGTCAAGGTCACGCTCTACGACGGCCAGCACCACGAGGTGGACTCTTCGGAAATGGCGTTCAAGATCGCCGGCTCGATGGCGTTCAAGGCGGCACTCGAGGACGCCAAGCCCTGTCTGCTCGAGCCGTACGTCAACCTCGAAGTCACGGTGCCCGACGAGTGCATGGGAGACGTGATGGGGGATCTGAACTCGCGGCGGGCCAAAGTCGAGGGCATGGAGCAGGTCGGCCACAACCAGCGCATTCGCGCCAAGGTGCCGATGGCCGAGGTCCTGCGCTATGCACCGGACCTTACGAGCATGACCAGCGGCCGCGGAACGTTCGAGATGGGCTTTTCCCACTACGAGCAGCTTCCCGAACATCTCGTTCCCAAAGTCGTCGAGGAGGTCCGCCGCCAGCAAGAGGAAGAAGCATAAGCAGAACTTTCGCTGCTTGTTCTGATTGGGTAAGCTCCGCTACTGTTTCTTTTGACTCTGGGCTGCCCCTTGGCTAGCTAGAACCGTCTTGCGACGGCGCGCAGGTGGCGGAAAACCGGGGACTAACGCGCTGCGCTTAGACCGGCGGCCGATTTTGAGAGGCCGACTGCGAGCGGTCCTCGCACACAGGGGGCCGAAGGAGACCGGGGATCGAGCAACTCGCGGTCATCCCTCGAGGAGGTTTTGACATGGCTAGGAAGAAAATCGCTCTGGTCGGAGCGGGCAATATCGGCGGGACACTCGCGCACTTGGCGGCACTCGGCGGCCTCGGCGACGTCGTCTTGTACGACGTGGTCGAGGGGCTGCCTCAGGGAAAGGCCCTCGACTTGATGGAAGCGGGGCCGATCGAGCCGTTCGACGCGCAGATCACCGGGTCGAACAGCCTCGAATGCCTTGACGGGGCGGACGTCTGCATCGTCACCGCAGGCTTGGCGCGCAAGCCGGGCATGAGCCGGGACGACCTACTGTCGGTCAACTCCAAGATCATGACCGAGGTCGCGACCGGAATCGCCGAGCATGCTCCGGACGCCTTCGTCATCGTCATTTCGAACCCGCTCGATGCGATGGTGACGTTGGCCAAGCGCGTCACTGGATTTCCGAAACAGCGGGTCGTCGGCATGGCGGGGGTTCTCGACTCCGCGCGGTACCGGACGTTCATCGCGATGGAACTCGGCGTTTCGGTCGAGAGCGTGCAGGCGATGGTGCTCGGCGGCCACGGGGACGACATGGTTCCGGTTCGATCGAGCTGTACGGTGGGCGGTGCGCCGGTGACGAACTTCATTTCGGAGTCACGGCTCGAGGAAATCGAAAAGCGCGTGCGCGGTGCGGGAGGTGAGATCGTCGCTCTCCTCAAGACCGGTTCCGCCTATTACTCGCCGGCCACCGCGGCGATTCGCATGGCGCGGGCCTACCTGCAGGACAAGAAGGAGATCCTTCCGGCGGCGGCGTACCTCGAGGGTGAGTACGGTTACTCGGGGTTCTATCTCGGCGTGCCGGTGCAGATCGGGGCCGGCGGCGTGGAGAAAGTCATCGAATACAAGTTGACCGAAGACGAGGCGCAGCAGCTGGCGGTCTCTGCATCGCACGTGCAGGAGTTGGTCGCGGCGCTCGACAAGGTACTGGAGCAATAACCGGATGAACGTACACGAGTATCAAGCCAAGGAGCTGCTGCGAAAGTTCGGCGTGGCAGTTCCACGCGGGCGTGTCGTCGAAAGCGCCGGAGAGGCGCGCAAGGCGGCCGAGGAATTGGCAACGCCGGTGGTGGTCGTGAAGTCGCAGATCCATGCCGGCGGACGGGGCGCCGGGGCGATCGTTGCCGACGAGGCGGAAGCTGCGACGGTGTTTGCGGAGAACCTGGCGCGCGAGGGACTTCCCAAGCACGACAAGCCCGGGGGGGTGCGCTTGGCACGCTCGCCGGAGCAGGCCGCCGAGTTCGCCGAGTCGATTCTCGGTCACATTCTCGTCACCCGTCAGACGGGTCCGACCGGGCGCGTGGTGCGGCGCGTACTGATCGAGGAAGGCTGTGACATCGCTCGCGAGCTGTATCTGAGCATCCTGCTCGACCGAGGCGTCGGGCGCGTGGTCGTCATGGCGAGCACCGAGGGCGGCATGGAGATCGAGAAGGTCGCCGAGGAGACGCCCGAGAAGATCTTCCGGGAGGAGATCGACCCGGCGGTGGGAATGTTGCCGTTCCAGGCCCGGCAGTTGGCCTTTCGCCTCGGCGTGCCGGCCGAGAAGGTCGGCGACGCCGCAGCCTTCTTCCAGGCGCTCTACCGTGCCTACGTCGAGCTCGACGCGTCCCTGGTGGAGATCAATCCGCTGGTGCAGACGGGAGATGGCGACCTCATCGCGCTCGATGCGAAGATGTCGTTCGACGACAACGCGCTGTTTCGCCATCCCGAGGTGCGCGAGTTGCGTGACGAGAACGAGGAGGATCCGAAAGAACGCCGGGCGGCGGAGTTCGATCTCAGCTACATCGCGCTCGACGGCAATATCGGCTGTATGGTGAACGGCGCCGGGCTGGCCATGGCGACGATGGACATCATCCATCTCCACGGTGGCGAGCCGGCGAATTTCTGCGACGTGGGCGGTGGTGCAACCGCCGAGAAAGTCGCCGAAGCGTTCAAGATCATCCTCTCGGACGAGAACGTGAAGGCCGTGTTCATCAACATTTTCGGCGGCATCATGCGCTGCGACGTTCTGGCGTCGGGAGTCGTCGAGGCGGCCAAGCAAGTCTCCGTCGGCGTGCCTCTCGTGGTTCGCCTCGAAGGAACGAACGTCGAGAAGGGGCGCGAGATCATCGCCGAGTCCGGGCTGGACATCATTACCGCCGCGGACATGACGGACGGTGCCAAGAAGGCCGTGGAAGCGGCGCAGAAAGCCGGGTGAACCCATGAGTATTCTGCTGGACAAGAACAGTCGTGTCGTGACCCAGGGCATGGGGGCGACGGGGAAGTTTCATCTCGACGGATGCCGGGAGTACGGCACCCAGATGGTCGCCGGTGTCCGGCCCGGCAAGGGCGGAAGCGACTACAACGGCGTCCCGATCTTCGACACCGTCGAGCAGGCGGTTCGCGCGACCGGCGCCGACGTCTCGGTCGTCTACGTGCCGCCGCCCGGAGCCGCCGACGCGATCATGGAGGCCGCAGCGGCGGGAATCCGCCTCATCGTCTGCATCACGGAAGGAATCCCGGTCGCCGACATGGTACGCGTGAAGCGCTATCTCGAGGGCCGGCCGTGCAGGCTGATCGGTCCGAACTGTCCCGGCATCATCACGCCGGGTCAGGCCAAGGTCGGCATCATGCCCGGCTACATTCACAAGCCGGGCAGCGTCGGCGTGATTTCGCGTAGCGGTACGCTGACGTACGAGGCCGTGCACCAGCTCACGCTGCTCGGGGTCGGCCAATCGACGTGCATCGGGATCGGAGGGGATCCGATCATCGGTACCGGGTTCATCGATGCGCTCGAGCTGTTCAACGAAGATCCGGAGACCGAAGCCGTCATGATGATCGGCGAGATCGGCGGCAACGCCGAGGAGCAGGCGGCCGAGTGGATTCGAGAGAACATGAAGAAGCCGGTCGCTGCGTTCATCGCCGGACGGACGGCTCCTCCCGGAAAGCGCATGGGGCACGCGGGGGCAATCATCTCCGGAGGCAAAGGGACGGCGGCCGACAAGATCGCGGCGCTCGAGGCCGCCGGAATCCGTGTGGCCCAGAGTCCGGCGGAGATGGGCCAGACCCTCGTTGCGGCCATGAAAGCAGCGTAGGAGGCGGCATGACCGAGCGCACTCTGTCGATCGTCAAACCGGACGCCGTGGCGAAGAATGCCATCGGTGCCATTCTCGCGGCCTGCGAACAGGCGGGCCTCAAGATCGTGGCGAGCAAGATGGTGCATCTGACCAAGCGCCAGGCCGAGGGCTTCTATGCGGTCCACCGGGAGCGTCCGTTCTTCGAAGATCTGACGGCGTTCATGTCCGAGGGGCCCGTCGTGGTGTCGATTCTCGAAGGGGACGACGCGATCCAGCGCTACCGCGATTTGCTCGGCGCCACGGATCCCGCTCAGGCCGCCGAAGGCACGATCCGCCAGCGATTCGGTACGAACATCGAACGCAATGCAGCCCACGGCTCCGACGGGCCGGAGACCGCGGCGTTCGAAATCGGGTACTTCTTCAACGATCTCGAGATCCATCCGCGCTGAGATCGGGCGGGTGCGGGCTTGCCGGTGCCCGTGCGCCCGGCGCGGAGTCGTGTCACGATGAGGGTCGCCGTGATCGAGAGTCGACATGAAAGTACGGCTTCGTCTTCGGCGCGCCCGGGCGCGGTGCGACCGAATCTGCGATCGCTGACCTTCACCGACCTACTACACTGGGTCGACGAGCGGGGCTTCGAGCCGTATCGAGCGAGCCAGGTGGCCGGCTGGTTGTACAACCGGCCGCTTACTCCGGTTGCCGGCATGCACAACCTGCCGCTGCCGCTGCGCGAAGCGCTCGAGGCGGACTTCGATGCTGCAGTGCCGGTAGCCGTGCAGACCGACGTCAGCAGGGACGGTACCAAGAAACTGCTCGTTGCGCTGGGCGACGGCGAGCGAATAGAGACGGTCCTGATTCCGCGTGAGGAGCGGGTCACCCTGTGCATCTCGACGCAGGTCGGCTGCGGGCTCGGTTGTCGTTTTTGTGCTACCGCGCGTCTCGGGCTGAGGCGCAACCTCGAGGCCGGCGAAATGATCGCGCAAGTCTTGCTCGCTCGGGAGGCGGCGCGGCCGGCGTTGCTGACGAACTACGTGTTCATGGGAATGGGTGAGCCGCTGGCCAACATGGACCGACTGCTTCGGGCGCTCGAAATCATGACGGCGCGCTGGGGGCTCGGCATTTCCCCGCGCCGAATCACGGTGTCGACGGTCGGCCTGGTGCCACAGCTCGTGCGCCTGGCGCGTGAGACGCGGGTGAACATCGCGGTCTCTCTCCACTCGGCGGACGATGCCGTGCGCAGCGAGTTGATGCCGATCAACCGGCGTTATTCGATTTCCGAGCTCGTGGCCGCCTGCAAGGAACTCGAGCTGCCGCGGCGCAAGCGGATCACCCTCGAGGTGGTCCTGCTCGCCGGCGTCAACGATTCACTCGAGGACGCAGCGGCGTTGGCGCGCTTGTGTAGGGGGCTGCGCGTCAAGATCAACCTGATTCCGTTCAACCCGTTTCCGGGTGCCGACTACGGTAGACCGAGCGAGGAGCGCGTCGTCGAGTTCCAAAACGTGTTGTTGTCCGCGGGGATCCACGCCTCCGTACGGGCAAGTCGAGGAGACGACATCCGAGCTGCCTGCGGGCAGTTGGCCGGGCGCCGCGACTGATGGCCGGTATCGGTGTCATCATCAACCCCCATGCGAGCGGGAACCGCCGGCACCCGCGGCGCGTCGAACGCTTCCGCCGCATCGTCGGCGACGAGGGGGTGGTTCACGCGACCCAAGATCTTGCCGAACTCGACGCCGCGCTGGTATCGCTCCGCGAGCGGGACATCGACATTCTGGCGGTGTGCGGTGGGGACGGGAGTTTTTATCACGCGGTTTCACGCGCCATTGTGCTCTGGGGGGAGGAGTCCCTTCCTTTGCTGCTGCCTCTTCGAGGCGGCACGATCAACAACCTTGCGCGGACGATCCGCACCCGGCGCAAGAGGGCGGAGTCGATGCTCGCGCACGTCGTCAAGGACTATCGCCAAGGCAAGACGCACGAGGTCACCAGGCGGGACTTGATTCGAGTCAACGGCGACAAGTACGGCTACATCATCGGGACGGGTCTGATCGTCAACTTTTTGAGGCTTTACTACAGCGGCCGCAGGCCGGGCCCCGCGCGGGCGTTCATGCTGCTCGTCGTTCTCGGACTTTCGCACTTCTTTCACACGTCGCTCATCAAGGGGGTCGTTCAAGAGTTCGAGGCCGACGTCGTGTGTGACGGCGAGCGCGTTCCGTTTCGCGAGTTCACGTTGCTGCTCGCCAGTACGGTCGCGCATATCGGGCTCGGCGTGAAGCCGTTTTACTTGAGCGCCCGCAAGCTGGGCTACTTTCATGTCCTGGGAGGGCCGGCTACGCCGGGCCGTCTGCTTCTCAGGCTGTGGCGGTTTTTCCGCGGGTTTCCCCCGCGGCTCGACAGCTTGTATGACAACATGGCCCGGCGCGTTCGGATCGAGTTCGCTGAACCGCAGCCGTACACGATCAACGGGGACATTCTCGAGCCCGTCTCGGTTCTCGAACTCGAAGGCGGCCCTCGGGTCTCCTTCATCTGTGGATAGCCCGCGCAACCGGGGAGCGTTAGCATGGGGAACAGCAATGGCGACGGATGAGCCTATCATTGGAGTGATCGGGGGCAGCGGTCTCTATGAGATGTCCGGCCTGACGGAAACCGGGCGCGTCGAGATCGACACGCCGTACGGGGCGCCCTCGGATGCCTATGTGTTGGGAGAGCTCGGGGGCCGCCGGCTCGCGTTCCTGCCGCGCCATGGAGCCGGCCATCGCATCCTGCCGTCGGAGCTCAACTTTCGGGCGAACATCTACGGCTTCAAGAAACTCGGAGCCGACGTGATTCTGTCCGTGTCCGCGGTCGGAAGCCTGCGCGAGGAGATCAAGCCGGGCGACGTGGTGGTTCCGGACCAGTTCATCGACCGCACGCGGGGTCGTATCTCGACGTTCTTCGGGGACGGGGTCGTAGCGCACGTTTCCTTCGCCGATCCCTTCTGTCCCGTGCTTTCGGCGACGCTCGCGCGTGCGGCGCGTGAGGCGGGCGCGACGGTACACGAGGGCGGGACATACGTGTGTATGGAGGGCCCCCAGTTTTCGACCCGTGCAGAGTCCCATCTGTACCGCTCGTGGGGCGGAGATGTGATCGGCATGACGAATCTGCAGGAGGCAAAACTCGCCCGCGAAGCCGAAATCTGTTTCGCGACACTCGCATTGGCCACCGACTACGATTGCTGGCGCAGCGGGGACGATGACGTAGCGATCGGCGATGTGCTGGCGGTTTTACGAGCCAATGCGCAGACGGCTCGGGCGACCATCGCGGCAGCCGCAACGGCGATCGAAGACGAGCGTTCGTGTGGATGCCGGCGAGCCCTCGAACATGCCGTGATCACGGACCGGGACAAGATCCCCACCGAGCGGCTCGAAGACCTCGCCGTGATCGCCGGGCGTGTCCTGAGCTCGGAGGAATCGTGAGCGTCCGAGCCGAGCCGGGCGACCGGCTGAGATCGCCCGGATGCGGGGCCGCTGGAGGAGAGTGAGACGATGAGTGCGAGCGTATGTGTAGTGGGATCGGTGGCCCTCGACTCGATCGAGACGCCGGCGGGCAAAGCCGAAGAAGTCCTCGGTGGATCGTGCGCGTACTTTTCCGTCGCGGCGAGCTTTTTCGCGCCGGTCAACATGGTCGCGGTGGTGGGGCGGGACTTTCCGGAAGACGCCCGCGAGTTCCTCGAAAGTCGCGGCATCAACCTCGAAGGGTTGAGCGTCGCCGACGGCCGCACGTTCCGCTGGACGGGGCGGTACCACGAGGACATGAACGTACGCGACACGCTGGACCTGCAGCTCAACGTGTTCGGCGATTTCGTGCCGCAACTGCCCGAATCCTACCGGTCGAGCGAACTGGTGTTTCTCGCGAACATTCAGCCGGGACTCCAGGCGAGTGTGCTTTCGCAGCTCGACAGCGTTCGTCTGGTCGGTGCCGACACCATGGATCACTGGATCGTGGAACAGCGTCCGGCGCTCGAAGAGCTGTTGCGTTCGGTGGACTTGCTGAGCATCAACGATTCCGAGGCGATGCTGCTTTCGGGAGAGCGCAACATCGTTACGGCTGCACGCCGGATTCTGGAGATGGGGCCGTCGACACTGCTGATCAAGCGAGGCGAGTACGGCGCCCTTCAGTTCGCCGCAGACGACGTGTTCGCCGTGCCCGCGTTCCCACTGGAGCACGTCGTCGACCCGACCGGTGCCGGGGACTGTTTCGCCGGCGGCTTGTTTGGTAGCCTGGCCGCGGCCGGAACGGTGGACAAGGCCAGCCTGCGGCGGGCGATCGTGCACGGTAGCGTGTTGGCGTCGTTCGCCGTCGAGGGCTTTGGATTGGAGCGCTTGCGCCGTTTGAGCCGTGAAGAAGTCGACCGGCGCTACCGGCAGTTCCTGGCGCTGACGGACTTCCATACGTGGGACTGAGGGGATGGATCTTTCCATCGTCATACCGGTCTACAACGAGCGCGAGAACCTCGAGCAGCTCCACGGGGAGATCCTCGCTGCAGTTCGGCCGCTTGGCCTGTCTTACGAAGTCATCTACGTGGACGACGGGTCCACGGACGGGTCGCGGGAAATCCTTCGGCGGATTCACGCCGAGGACCCGAGCGTCCACGTGATCCGATTCCGGCGCAACTTCGGGCAGACGGCGGCGGTGGCCGCGGGCCTCAGTGCGTCGCGGGGCGACGTGGTCGTGACGCTCGACGGGGACCTCCAGAACGATCCGGCGGACATTCCGCGGCTGCTCGACAAGCTGGCGGAAGGCTACGATATGGTCAGCGGATGGCGGCGCAAGCGCCAGGACGGGTTCCTGCTCCGGCGTCTGCCGTCGGTGATCGCCAACTGGATCATTCGCGTGACCACGAACGTCAACGTCCACGACTACGGCTGTATGCTGAAGGCATATCGCGGCGACATCGCCCGCGGCCTGCGCCTGTACGGCGAAATGCATCGTTTCATCCCGGCCATCGCCGGCGATCTCGGCGCGAGTATCGCCGAGCTCGAGGTGCACCACCGTCCGAGGATTCACGGGACGTCGAAATACGGCATTTCCCGTACGATTCGCGTCGTTCTCGATCTCCTCACGGTCAAGTTCCTGTCCGGTTTTTCGACCCGGCCGATCCACGTGTTCGGGTTTCTCGGCATGCTGCTCGGTGGCGTTGGCTCCGTGATGCTGGCTTGGCTGGGAGGGCAAAAGCTGTTCCTCGGCGTTCAACTGGGCGGAAGGCCGATCGTTCTGCTCGCGATCCTGCTCGTGGTCCTCGGCGTGCAGTTCGTGACGATGGGCCTGCTCGGGGAAATGCTGGCCCGCACCTACCACGAGAGCCAGGGCAAGCCGATCTACGTCGTCGGTGAGGACCTGCCCCCGCGAGCGGACGACACCGGCGGGCGGACGGGCGAGGCCGGTGGCGCAACCGGGTAACGTCGCCCTGTTGCTGGCATTTTTGGCCGCTGATACTATCGAGGCAACATCCTCGAATCGGACCGAGGCCCCTCGTCCAAGCATCGGCCTGGGTCATCCGGCGAAGGAGGCATCGTGAGAATCTGTGTTGTCGGAACCGGGTATGTCGGCCTGGTAGCTGGGACATGTTTTGCCGAGAGCGGCAACGACGTGATCTGCGTGGACATCGACGAAGAAAAGATTTCCGCGCTCAAACAGGGCAAGGTCCCAATCTACGAGCCCGGCCTCGAAGAGCTCATCAAGCGCAATGTCGGCGAGGGGCGACTCACGTTTACCACCGATATCGAGACCGGCGTCCATCACGGCCTGGTCTGTTTCATCGCCGTGGGAACCCCCCAAGCCGAGGATGGTGCTCCGGACATGCGCGCAGTCTATGCGGTTGCGCGCAGCATTGGCGAGGCGATGGACGGTTACCGGATCATCGTAACCAAGAGCACGGTGCCGGTCGGTACGCACGCCCGGATCAAGGAAATCGTCGCCTCCGTTACGGATCAGCCGTTCGACGTGGTGTCGAACCCAGAGTTCATGAAGGAAGGAGCGGCGATCGAGGACTTCCTCAAGCCGGATCGTGTCGTAATCGGATGTGCGGACGCCCGCGCCGGCGAGATCATGAAGGACCTATACGCGCCGTTCTGTCGCGGCGGTGCACCGATTCTCGTAATGGACAACGCCAGCGCGGAGATGACCAAGTACGCAGCCAATGCCCTGCTCGCGACGCGGATTTCGTTCATCAACGAAATCGCGAATTTGTGCGAGAAGGTCGGGGCCGACGTGGCCCAGGTACGCCAGGGGATCGGGCTGGACTCGCGCATCGGCATGAGCTTCCTCTACGCGGGCCTCGGATACGGCGGGTCGTGCTTTCCCAAGGACGTTCGTGCCATCATCCGTACCGCCGAAGAGCAGGGGATGGACTTCGCACTCCTGCGGGCCGTCGACGAGGCGAACAACCGGCAGAAGCGCCGCCTGTTCGAAAAGGTCAAACGGCACTACAACGGCGACCTCGGTAACCGGACCTTCGGTGTGTGGGGGCTGGCGTTCAAGCCACGTACCGACGACATGAGAGAGGCGCCTGCGATCGGCCTCATCGAGGATCTTCTGTCCGCTGGGTCGGCGGTGCGCGTCCATGATCCGGAGGCGATGGACGTGTGCCGGAAGATTTTCGGCGACCGGATCAGCTACCACCGCCAGAACTACGAGGTTCTCGAGGGCGCCGATGCGTTGCTCATCGTGACGGAGTGGAACGAGTTTCGCCGCCCCGATTTCGACCGCATCCGCGCCATGCTCAAAGAGCCGGTGATCTTCGACGGCCGCAACCTGTGGGAGCCCGACAGGATGGCGCAGCTGGGCTTCACCTACTATCCGATCGGGCGGCCGGCTGTCGGTGCGAACGTGGTCCGGGACTGATCCTCTGCGCCAGACTGCATGTGGGCGGAGCGGCGGGTCGCTTGCACGCCCCGGCTGCGCGCAGAGAGGAAGGAGACGACTGTCATGGCACGGGTGTTGGTAACCGGAGGGGCCGGGTTCATCGGCTCCCACTTGTGCGAACGATTTCTGTCCGAAGGGCACGAGGTCATCTGTGTCGACAACCTGCTGACCGGAGACCGCGACAACATCGCCCACTTGTTCGAAAATCCGAAGTTCACCTTTCTCCAGCAGGACATTACGAACTACATCTACGTAAGCGGTAAGCTCGACGCCATTTTGCACTTCGCCTCTCCGGCGAGCCCCGTGGATTACCTCGAGCTGCCCATTCAGACGCTCAAGGTGGGATCGCTCGGAACCCACAAAGCCCTTGGTTTGGCCAAAGAAAAACGAGCGCGGATTCTCGTGGCGTCGACTTCCGAGGTCTACGGCGATCCCCTGGTCCACCCGCAGAACGAGAGTTACTGGGGAAACGTCAATCCGGTCGGTCCGCGCGGCGTGTACGACGAAGCGAAGCGTTTTCTCGAGGCGATGACGATGGCCTACATGCGGACACACGGCGTCGAAACGCGGATCGCCCGGATCTTCAACACTTATGGGCCGCGCATGCGCATGCGCGACGGGCGCGTGGTTCCAAACTTCATCTGCCAGGCGCTGCGCAACGAACCCCTGACGGTGTACGGCGACGGCAGCCAGACTCGGAGCTTTTGCTACGTGGACGACCTGGTAGAGGGCCTGACGCGCCTTCTCTGGTCGGACGAGAAGATGCCGACGAATCTCGGCAATCCCGCGGAGATGACGATCCTCGATTTCGCCAGCAAGATCAAGGAGTTGTCCGGATCGTCCTCGCCGATCGAGTACCGCGAGCTGCCGGTGGACGACCCGAAGGTCCGGCAGCCGGACATCGCCAAGGCGCGGAAGGTGCTGGGCTGGGAGCCGAAGGTGTCTCTCGACGACGGATTGCGGAAGACGATCGAGTGGTTCCGGAGTAAGTTGGGGTAAGCGTGATGCGGATTTTGGTGACCGGCGGGGCAGGCTTCATCGGCTCGCACATTTGCGACGCGTACGTGGAGGCGGGCCACGAAGTACTCGTTGTCGATGATCTGTCGAGCGGCCATCGCGAGAACGTCCCGGAAGGTGCCGAGTTCGTCGAGGCGGACGTGCGCTCGGAGGAGGCGGCCCGCGCGGTCCGCGACTTTGCACCGGAAGTGATCAATCACCACGCGGCGCAAATGAACGTTCGCGTTTCCGTGGAGCGCCCCCGCTTCGATGCGGAAGTGAACGTGCTCGGTTTGATCAACGTGCTCGAGGCAGCTCGAGAGGCGGGAACGCGGCGCGTGATTTTCGCTTCGTCCGGGGGGACGGTGTACGGTGAGCCGGACGCGTACCCGTGCCCGGAGACGGCGCCGACTCGGCCGATCTGCCCGTACGGGGCCAGCAAGCTGAGCGGTGAACATTACCTGTACTACTACGATCGGATCTTCGGCCTGCACCATATCGCGCTACGCTATGCCAACGTATATGGCCCGCGCCAGGATCCCCATGGTGAGGCGGGCGTGGTCGCCATCTTCAGCCAGAACCTTCTGAGGGGGGACGGCGTGACGATCTTCGGCGACGGATTGCAGACGCGTGACTATGTCTTCGTGGGCGACGTCGTGCGCGCCAACGTTTTGGCGCTGACGACCGACTACCACGGTCCGCTCAACATCGGTACGGCGATCGAGACGAACGTCGTGGAACTGTACGAGCGGATCAAGGCGCTGGCCGGAGGCCCGGGGGTTGCGACCCATGGCCCGGCGAAAGAAGGCGAGGTACGCCGATCCTCTCTAGACCCGACGCGCGCGGGGGAGCGGCTCGGTTGGCGACCGGAGGTCGATCTCGAACGGGGGCTCGCTGCGACGGTTGACTTCTTCCGGCCTCGGTCGTAGCCAGGACGGTTGGTCGTTCCGGCGACCGCTGCTCCGCCAGCATGTCCGACCCAGCCATTCGAAACTTTGCGATCATCGCGCACATCGACCACGGGAAGTCGACGCTCGCCGATCGCATCCTCGAGCACACCGGTGCCGTCTCGGATCGCG
>CAZQYE010000031.1:0-14391 GCA_964597375.1 uncultured Myxococcales bacterium | reverse complement strand
CAGTCGAGCATTGCCTGCCACTGTTCGTCGGACATCTTGTGAATCATGCCGTCCCAGGTGTACCCGGCATTGTTCACGATGATGTCGAATCCTCCGAACGCGTCGATCGCGGTCTCGATGAGGCGGCGGGGAAATTGAGGATCGGTCACCGAGCCGACCGCAGCGACCGCCTTTCCCCCGCTGCTCTGAATCGCGCTGGCCGTCTCCTCGGCCACGCCGGCGTCGAGGTCGTTGACGACCACCGACGCGCCGTGCTCGGACATCAGCTCCGCGACCGCCTTTCCGATACCGCGCCCCGATCCCGTTACAATCGCTCTCTTACCCTCGAGTAGTCCCATCGCTTGCTCCCCCGTATTGCACAAACCTTTCCGGCCGCGCCGCACACACCCGCTTCCCGCCCCTGGCGGAAGGACCCGACCGAACTCCTCGCTCGAGATCCCGGGCGCACCGGCCGCGCCGACCGGGTCTACACAGGCCGCTTTCTCAGCGAAACCATCCCGTGTTTTGCAGCAGGATGATACCTACGGCAACCGGGACGACGAACCGGATACACGCGAACCAGGCACCGAAGCCGCGACTTGCCGGCGCCGTGCCGGCGTAGCCATCGGCGACCTCCTTGCGGGTGAGCGCCCAGCCCGCAAACAGCGCAATGAACAGGCCGCCGACGGGCAGCATCCAGTTGCTGGCCAAGCCATCGACGCGGTCGAGAAAGCCGCTGAAGACGGCAGAGGGTACCCCGAGCAGGAAAATCGCAATCCCCGCCGCCCACGACGCCGCACCGCGGCCTACGCCGTACTCGTCCACGGCAAACGAGACGACCACCTCGAGAAGCGAGATCGCCGAGGTCAGAGCCGCAAAGACCACGAGGACGAAGAAGACCGACGCGAACACACTCGACGCCGGCATCATGAGGAACGCCTTGGGCAGCGTGATGAAGATCAGGCCGGGACCGGCTCCCGGCTCGAGGCCGAAGCTGAAGACCAACGGGAAGATCACCAGCCCGGCCAGCACGGCAAGCAGCGTGTCCATGCCCGCGATCAGAAACGCTGACCTGGCGATCCGCTTGTCCGGCTCGAGATAACTGCCGTAGGTGATCATCGCGCCCATTCCCAGGCTGAGAGAAAAGAAGGCCTGGCCGAGCGCCTGCAGCACCCCACCCCAGCCAAGCTCACCGAAACGGGGCTGCAGCAGAAAGCGGAGCCCCTGGCCCGCCCCAGGCGAGGTGATCGCATATCCGAGCAGGACCAGGATCAGCGCGAACAACAGAGGCATCATCACTTTGCTCGCCCGCTCGATGCCGGCTTCGATTCCCCGCGAGACGACGACGATCGTCGCCAGCATGAACAGCGCTTGCCAGAACACCTGCCGCCAGCCGTCGGCGACGAGCGCAGAGAACGCTTTGTCGACACCGGCCGCATCGAGGTCGGCGAGTCCACCGGTCAGAGACCGCCAGCTGTACTCGACCGCCCATCCCGCCACCACGCCGTAGTACGAGAGGATCAAAAACCCGGAGGCGACACCGAGCCAGCCCACCAGCGGCCACTTACTACCCGGACGAAGGACCCTGAACGCACCAACGGGATTGCGCTTTGCCGAGCGCCCGACGAGCACCTCGGCAATCAGCAGCGGCACGCCCACCAGCGCCACCGCTGCAAGGTAAACCAAGACGAACGCGGCGCCGCCGTTTACGCCGGTCCGGTATGGAAACATCCAGATGTTTCCCAAACCGATGGCCGACCCCGCGGCAGCCAGAATGAACCCGACGTGCCCCGTCCACGAACCCCTCGAATCGTTTTCCATCTGACTCTCCCGACTATTCCGGGCCAGGCCATGCGGCCGCCCGGGTGCAATCGCCACTACAGGGGTCGCAAGCGACGATCAAGCAACCGGCGCTCGCCGCGGTCCACTCGAGCGCTGCGGCGTTCCTGCCCGCAACGCTAGACGATATGGAGCGACCGACGCACACGCGCACACCGGACGCTAGAATGCACACTCGGCGGCGGCGGGCCACGCAGAGAGCAGTAGGCGCCTGCCAGCCAGCTACACGAACGTGCAGCAACACCACGCCGGAGCGTGCTCCGGTGGCATGACGAAAAAAGGTCGTCAGGTCAGAGGCTAGCTGATCGGCTGGGCCTTGAAGGCGAAGATGGCGCTGGCAACGACGACGGCGATGATCCAGCCCGCCCAGACGAGCGTGGGAATCCGGTCCACGAGACGCACCACCGCGGAAGCGAGCGCTGGGTAAATCGGTTGCCGAACTTGCTGCGTTGGTGTCATTACCGCTCTCCCATCACCGGCGGGCGTACCGCCGACAACCTCAACGGTGCCCGGCCGCGCGCTGGCCGTCAAGACCATGCGCCGGGTTGACTCACCGGTGCCCGGAAAATACGGGACTTCGGCTGTGAAGATTCCAGTATCAGACTGCGTACTCCATGCGGAAGTCCATGGCGCCGGGGGGGTCCCGGTCGTCTTGATCCACGGCCTCGGTGGTTGCGCGGCAAGCTGGGAGGGAATCGCCGAACGGCTTGCCGCAGAGCGTCGAACGATCGTGCCCGACCTGCGCGGATGCGGCGCCTCAGAGCGTGGCAGCCTCCCCTACTCGCTCGAGCTGCTCGGCGACGACGTCGTGGCGATCCTCGAGCATGCTGGCGTCGAGCGCTGCCACCTCGTCGGCCACTCGCTCGGGGGCGTCGTCGCGCAAGACGTCCTCACCCGCTACGGCGGTCGCATCGTCTCTGCGGTTCTCGTGAGCACCTCGAGCAAGGTCGGGGAGAAGGCATCCGCCGCCTGGCGGCGGCTCGCCGACGCCGTCGAAGCGGGCGGCCTCGAGGCAACGGCCGAGGCGCAGTCGCGCGGGTTCGGCGAACGCTTCGCATCGACTCATCCGGAGGTCGTTGCGCGACATGCCGACATGACCCGCCGGGCCGACCCGAAAGTGTATGCCGAGCAGGCGCGGGCGGCGAGCAGTTACGACTACACCGAAGCGCTCGAAGACGTCCGCCAACCCGTCCTCATCGTCCAGGGCCTCGCCGACCGCCTGACGAGCCCCGGCGGATCGGTCATCATGTCGCGAGCCCTGCCGCGGGCCGAGCTGTGGATGGTGGACGACGTCGGCCACAACGCGCACATCGAAATGGGAAGTGCCTTCGTCGAGCGGCTCCTCGGCTTCTTCACCGCCGCCGAGGTCGAACAAGGCGCGGCGCCCGCCTGACCCGTCCAGGTCTCGCGCCGCAGGTTGCCTGCAACGGCCGGCTCAGTTGCCTGGAGCGGCGGTAGCAGCGTCCGGCGAAATCCCCAGGTTTTCCTCCAGCCACTCGGCGATCTTGCCGTCGCTGAGCGGCACCGTGCTCACGGTCGCACCGCCGGTTCCGCTCGCGTCCGGGTGACAGGCGAAACAGTCGTAAGCACCGGCGGGCAATCTCCGGTGCACCGGCCGGCCGCCGGTGTCCGTCGCGACGATGACCGGCCGCGAGTCGCGGCCGTCTAGGGCGGTAAAGAAGTCGACGATCGCCGTGGCCTCCTGCTGGGAAAAATCGAAGCTCGGCATGCGCACCTTGAGCCACGGCCTCAGGCGGACCGGCTTCATCAAGAAGTCGAAGAACCACTCGGGCTGTAGTTTGGCCCCCTCACCCACGAGGATCGGCGGTGCGTTCTCCGGATCGTCCTCGTAGTATCGGGCAATAGCGGCCGCGCGCCCGTCGAAGCGATGGCAACCGTGGCAGTTGTAGCGGTCGACGAGAACTCGGCCGCCGCGCAGG
Source organism: uncultured Myxococcales bacterium (assembly GCA_964597375.1). Classification (GTDB taxonomy): domain Bacteria; phylum Desulfobacterota; class Binatia; order UBA1149; family SPBQ01; genus CAZQYE01. The sequence goes on along the minus strand of CAZQYE010000031.1, from coordinate 10,633 downwards.
CGTGCCTGCCGGAGCCCGCGCGCGGGCAAGTACGCCGCACCCACCGCATCGCGCGTCTGGCCTGCCAGAAACACCGTCAGGGCGCGTGCATCCGGACCGTTGAGACCGAACTGCGGCATTGCCTGCGCGATTCGCTCGGTCGCATAGGTCCTCGGCGTTCGTAGTTTGTTCTCGGTCCAAGCATCCCAAGTGCGAGGCAGGTCGGTACGGGTTCCGAAGAACAGCTCCTCGACCGGCTTGGACCCGAAGGTCGTCAGCTCCACGCTCACCCGAGACTCGCCTTCCATGCCGGGTATGACGTGGCAGCCGAAGCAGCCGAGCCGGCGGATGAGTCTTTTGCCCTCGGCAATGACCGACGGCGACGACAGCGCCTCGCGCAGCGCCCGATCGGGAGACGGCCGCTGCCGTCCCTGCCGCTCGAGTGCCGATGCCACGGCGGCCGCTTCGGCGGCGGTCAACCGCAGGCGGGGCATGCGTGCGGTTGGCGAGTAGCCGCGCGGGTCCGTCAGCCAGCGTTCGATCCACGCCGCCGTCGTCTTCTCGGCGATGCGCCCGAGATTCGGCACCCCGTCGACGCCGGAGGCGATTTGAATCGAGCTCTCTCCGGGCTCGATTCCGTGGCAACCGCGACACCCGATCGAATCGATGATCGCGCGTCCATCGGCTGCCGTGGCAACCACGGGCGCCGGCGCGGCAGGGGCTTCGGCAAGCCACCGGCGCGACGGCCCGGCCGAGGCGTCGAGCAGATACGCAGCGATCGCCGTCGCCTCTCTGCGGCTGAGGAAGAACGACGGCATCTTCGTGCGCGGCCGGAACGCGCGCGGTTCCATGATCCAGTCGACCAGCCACTCGGGAGAAACCTTGGCGGCGATACGCTCGAGCGACGGGCCGACCTTGGGCAGCGACTCGAACCCTTCGAGCAGATGGCACCCGTGGCATCCGAGTTCGCGGAACAGGCGCTCGCCCCGCGCGGCAATCTCGGCTCCGGCCAGGCCTTCGGCGCTGCCGTGGCATTTCACGCATCTCGACTGCACCTTGTCGCGTACGTCGAGCAGCGGATCCTCCCAGAACTCGACCAGACCGTGGGCTTGCTCGACCGAATTGATCGAGGCGCCCTGCCCGCCGTGGCACGGCGTGCAGCCGAATCGCCGGGGATCGTGCTTGCCTAGGTAGTAGTCCTTGCGCGGATGGGTCTTCAGCGGATTGGGAAGATCCTCGAAGCCGTCCTTGTCGATCGCCGCGTGGCAGTTGCGGCAGCGATCGACCCGATCGACCCACTCGTCGAAGTTGTTGCGATCGAACCCACGCAGCACCGTCTGTTCGAGCATCGGCACCTTGACGATGCGGTGCCCCAACACGGACCAGGAAACACCGTCGAGCTTGGCCTGCAGCTTGTCGATTTCGCTATAGTACGGCCGCAGCGCAGCCTCGATCTCTTCGACCCGTCCCATCAGGGCATCGATCTGGTGGGACACGTCCTCGCGCGCTTGCTCGGCGGCATCCTTGGCTGCCTGCTTCTGCTCGACTTCTTTCGTGAGTTCATCGACGGTGCGCCGGGTTCCTTCGACGTCGCCCCCCTCGAGCACCGCCTTGTTGTGCCAGTACCACGCCTCCTCGAGCTTGCCCTTGACGATGCGCAGGTCGAGGTCCGCCTCCTCGACACGCAGTTCGGCTGCCCGGAGCTTCTTGCGCAGGTCCCGCAGGCGCCGCTCCGTGTCGCCGCCGCTCAAGGCCTCTTGTTCCTCGCGCAGCTGTTCGGTCAGGCGGACGTACTCGGGATCGGAAGCCAGCCGCCCCCGCACTTGCGCCAACAGCTCTTCGTAGCGGGCAATCGCCTGCTCGTAGAACTCGACCTTGTACTGCTTCCACTGGTGGCGAGAAAACGCGTCCTGCCAGATGGCCCAAACGGTACAGGCCAAGAGCAGTGCGATTGCGAGGACGAACACGACGGCGTACGACCGCCGCTCTTCGCTCTCCACCAAGTGATGCCTGCGCGCCATCTTCAGTCGCCGGAAGCCTTCAGTACCTGGAACGTGGGGACCTCATATGTTGATCCAAGGCGTGACCATGATGTACTTCACGTTGAGCGTGTGGCGCAGCAACATCTTGGCGACGACGCCGATCATGTTGAGAAACAAAAAGGCCGTGACCGCAAACCGCGCCGCACCCCAACGCCGCATGAAATCCCGGCCCTTCACCCGCACGATCAACCACCACATGAGAGCCGCCCCGCCCGCAAAGTAGCCTGCCACCACGGCGAACCCGGCCGCCGCCTGCGCCCAGTAGCTCCGAAAGCCCAGGAGGTACGGCAAGTCCACGTTGGACATGGATACGACCTTGTGGGTGTCCCACGGCTCCCACGGCCAGAACCAGTTCCAGCCCGGCCCGCGGAAGAAGGTCCCGACGACGATCAGGGTAATCCACAGGATGTGGAAGCCGAGAAAGAACGTAAGCAGCTCCGGCTTGCGTTCCGACCAAGTGTAGTACCCGTTGCCGCGCGGATTGATGTCGATGTACGGCAGCACCATCAGCCCGAGGATGATCAGCGAGGGCAAGACGACACCGGCGTGCCAGGGGTCGAAATACACGAGCAGTTCCTGCAAGCCGAGAAAGTACCACGGCGCCTTCGAGGGATTCGGGGTCCGCGTGGGGGCCGCCGGCGCCTCGAGTGGCGCGTCCACCAGCAGCGACCAGATCAGCATGAACGCCATGACGAGCAGCGCACACACGAACTCGATGCGCACGAGGTGCGGCCAGCAGTAGATCTTGTCGTCGCGCGGCCCGGCGTCGAGCCGCGCCGGTTCGCTCCTAGAGTCGCTCTTGGCCGTCGCCGTCGTCATCGATCACCTCACAGCGGCGGTCCCGACAGGCCGTCGCGCCGGATACGCCAGAAATGGACGATCAAGAAAAGGCTCGTCACCAGGGGAATGAACACACAGTGCAGAATGTAGAACCGCAACAGCGTGTGCGGGCCGATCTCACCGCCCCCGAACAAGAACGCCCTGGCGTCGTAGACCGCGTTGACACCGACGAACTCGTGGAACGGACCCTCGTGACCGAGAAGTGGCGTGGCCCGCGCCATGTTCGAACCGACGGTCACCGCCCAGATCGAGAGCTGATCCCACGGCAACAAGTACCCCGTAAAGCTCAGCAGTAGGGTCAACACGAGCAACACGACGCCGACCACCCAGTTGAACTCGCGTGGCGGTTTGTACGACCCGGTCATGAAGACGCGGAACATGTGCAACCACACGGTGATCACCATCGCGTGGGCCGCCCAGCGATGCATGTTGCGCATCAGCATTCCGAACGGCATGTCGAACTCGAGGTACTTCATGTCGGCGTACGCGTACTCGGCCACCGGCCGATAGTAGAACATCAGGTAGACGCCGGTGACGACGGTGACGAGAAACATGAGGAACGTGATTCCGCCCATGCACCAGGTGAACTTGATGCGCACGCCGTGCTTGCGGACCTTGGCAGGATGCAGGTGCAACCACACGTTCCCGGAAATCGCTTGAATCCGGTTTCGCGGCGTATCCTCGTAGCCGTGCCGGAAGATCGACTTCCACACCTGCGTCTCTGTGATCTGGCGCTTGATGTCGCTCCAACCGGCCACTTCTCACCCGCTCCCGCTCAGACCCTCAGGAAGGCGCCGCGGCGGTTCCACTCGCCTTTCTCCTGGCGGTAGCGAACGCCGACATCGACGAGCAGTTGGCCGTCGTCCGCCAGGGTGACCCGCACGCGCTCGAGCGGACGCGGCGCGGGACCTTCGAAGTTGACTCCCGAGATGTAGAACCCGCTGCCGTGGCACGGACACTTGAACTTCTGTTCCGCCTTGAGCCACCGGGGCGTGCAGCCCAGGTGCGTGCACTTGGCATACAGTGCGTAGATCCCTTCCTCGTTGCGAATGATCCACACGCGAAACGAGCGTTTGAACCGCTCGCTGACCTCTCCAATGACGTAGTCGTCGGGATACCCGGCCTTGAAGGAACTCTCCGGCCGAAACAAAACCCGCGGAAACGCCGAACGGATCGCCGATAGCAGCGCGAGCAACGAAACGATCCCGAAGCCCGTCCAGCCGAGCCGGCCGAGGAAGTCACGGCGTGACCACAGAGAGGCCGGCGGTACGGCCGCCGCAGCGCTCCGCCCGCCCGAAGATTTCGCCTGCTGTCCCGCCGTACCGCTCATCCCCACTACGCAATCCGTGACCGCAATGCCGCTAGAGCCGACCAACCGAGTCCCGAGACGACGAGCACGGCACCGGTGGCAGCCAACACCAGACCAAAGGGTAGTACTGTCGCAACCAGCAGCCCGAGCGGCGCAATCAGCGAGCCGTAGGCTACCAACCCACCGGCACTGATGCCTCCTGTGCCTTCCGCCGGCGTCTCGTCGGCGGCCTCCGAACTTGCATCGAGCGGCAGGTCGCCCACGCGGCGAACCGCAAGCTCATAGAGCGCCTGGCGCTCGGCCGGCGGGGTCGCCGCGATCGTCTCACGCATCGCGTCGGCGAGCGTCTCGATGCGCTCGACGGGATCGCCGCCTCCCGACGGATCGCCTCGAGGCCTTTCGACATCGCCTGCCATGGAAGTCACCGAAAAACCTTTACTAACTAGTTAATCTAGCTATCGCACAGGCCGAGGCGATACAAGCGAGAACCCGGCGCTGGGGCCACAGGTGCCTGAAAATCAAATGCTTTTTGTTACATTGCCAGGCCGGCACCGGCGCTGTTAGCGGGGGGCATGGGATTGTCCGGCGTCGAGCTGCACGCCCTCTGGAACACGGTGGCCGGGCTGCTCCGCCCGCAACCCTCATGCCCGGCGTGCGGGCACCAAAGCCGCGACCTACTGTGCCCGGCGTGCAGTGCAGCCGCCGGCCTCGGCCGCCTGCATCCGGTCGCACCAGGCGTCGTACCGGCCGCCGACCGGGCATGGTACCTGGCCGACTACCGCACGCCGCAAGCTCGGTTGACGCCGGTGGCGACTCTCGTGCTGCGCTTCAAGTACCGGCGGGATCGCCTCGCCGGCCACGCGATCGCCCGTCTCGTCGCACGCGGCGCCTCTCTGCTGCCCGCACGCTACGACCTAGTCACGGCCGTTCCACTCCACAAACGGCGCCTGCTCGAGCGCGGGTACAATCAAGCGGCGTGGCTGGCGCGCGCCGCCGCCCGCCCCCTGCGCGCCCGAGTACGCCCGGCCCTACTGCGACGCACCCGCAGTGGCAGGGCACAGGTCGGCAGCAGCCGCAGCGAGCGTCGCCGCAACGCGACCGGAAGCTTCGCGTGCACCTCTGCAGACCTCGGTGGCGCCCGCGTCCTACTGGTCGACGACGTTCTCACCACCGGTGCGACCCTCACCGCCGCCGCTGCGGCACTTCGCATTTGTGGTGCGGGCCGGGTCGATGCCCTCACCGTTTGCGCGGTCACCTCGCATCGGTCAGGACCGTTGCCGGGCAACGCATGAGTGAGGCCGACCGACAGCGCTGGCAGCAGCGGCACCGAGAGCCGCGTGAGGCGCCCCCGCGACCGACGGTCGGGTGGCTCGGCCGCTCACGCGGAGTCGCGCTCGACGTGGCTTGCGGCCAGGGACGTCACACGCTGGCGCTGCTCGAACTCGGATACCACGTCGTGGGAGTGGACATTGCGCGCACGGCACTCGAGCGATTGCGCGCCCGCTTGCCTCGGGAGGCACCCGTCCTGCTCGTCGAAGGGGACCTCGACATGTGGCCTTTTGCCCGCGACGCGCTCGATGTCGTCGTGATGATCGACTTTCTCGACCGCTCAGTGATCGAGCACGTCCGCTCGAGTGTCCGGCCCGGCGGCCGCGTCCTCGTCGATACGTTCCTCTACGATCCCGCCGCACCCACGACCAAAGGCCCGAGCAACCCGGACTACCGCTTGCGCATCGGCGAGTTGGACGAAATGTTCGCCGATTGGACGGTGCTCGAGCGCGCAACGTTTCCCGGCGACGGCCCACGGGATGCCATTCTGGCACGCCGGCCGTAACCGCGGGAAAGAAGGCGACGCGGCTTTCCGCTGCTTCGTTGACATCGAGCGGGCGCTCCGATACTCGCAGCAAGGTGGCCGCGCGCGCATCATCACTCGATTACCGCAGAGCCGGTGTCGACGTGCGTGCCGCGGAGAAACTCGTTCCGAAGTTCGCGCGGCTGGCGCGGGGCACCAGCGGCGCCTCGGTCCTGGCCGGGGTAGGACCGTTCGCCGCCGCCGTCAAGATTCCGCGAGGCTACCGCGACCCCTTGCTCCTCACTGCCACCGATGGCGTGGGAACCAAGCTTCTCGTCGCCAAACTCGCAGGCCGTCACGACACGATCGGCATCGATCTCGTGGCGATGTGCGTGAACGACATCCTGACGACCGGCGGCCGGCCGCTTTGTTTTCTCGATTACCTCGCGACCGGGAGTCTGGCGGGCATCGACGCCGAAGCGATCGTTGCCGGCATCGCAACGGGCTGCCGGCTCGCCGGCGCCAGCCTGGTGGGCGGCGAAACGGCGGAAATGCCGGGAATGTACGGGCGCGGCGATTACGATCTCGCCGGCTTCGCCGTAGGCGTTGTCGAACGTAGGGCCATGATCACCGGCCGGGGCGTGCGGCCCGGACAACTCGTCGTGGGGCTTCCCTCGACTGGACTGCACAGCAACGGCTACAGCCTTGCGCGTGCCGCGCTCGGGATCGGTCGCCGCCGCGTGCAGCGTACGTTGCTCGAGCAGTTGCTGACGCCGACGGCGATCTACGTCAAACCGGTTCTCGGTGCGCTTCGCGAGTTCCCCGTCAAGGCCATGGCGCACGTGACGGGCGGCGGAATCCCGGGCAACCTCGTGCGCGTTCTTCCCCGGGGCTGCGCGGCGGTGATCGAGCGCAGTGCTCTGCCGCGCCTCGAGATTCTCGAGCGCATCGAGACCGAAGGGCGGGTGGCGCGCGCGGAGATGGAACGGACCTTCAATGCAGGCATCGGATTCCTGCTCGTCGTATCCCGCAAACATGGCGACGCCTTGTGCGAGTTCCTGCGCCGGCGCCGGGTACGCGCACGCGTCGTCGGTCGCATCGTCGCCGGGCGTCGCGGAGTCCGCTTTCGAGGATGAACGTGGAACGGTTGCCGATTGGAATCTTGGCCTCGGGAACCGGCTCGAACTTCGTAGCCATTTCCGACGCCATCGAAGCGCGGCGGCTCGACGCCGAGATTCGCGTGCTCGTGTGCAATCGCCCGGGAGCCGCCGTCATCGAAAAAGCCCGAACGCGGGGCATTCGGGTCGAACTCGTCGATCACCGCAAGTTCGACAGCCGGGCCGCCTTCGACCGGCACGTGGCCGCGCTCCTGCGTGAAGCCGGCGTCCGTCTGGTGGTGTTGGCCGGATTCGACCGCCTCGTCACCGGAGAGCTGCTGTCGGCTTTTCCCGAACGGGTGATCAACATTCACCCGGCGCTGCTCCCCGCATTCCGCGGCGTCGATGCTCAACGGCAAGCGGCCGAACACGGCGTCGCGATCACCGGCGCAACCGTCCACATCGTGGACGAAGAAGTCGATCACGGGCCGATCATCATTCAAGCGGCCGTGCCCGTGGTCCCTGGAGAGGGCGCCGAGGAAGTCCGCCGCCGCATCCTCGCCCAAGAACACCGCATTTTTCCCTACGCCATCCAACTGTTTGCCGAAGACCGCGTCCGCGTCGAAGGACGGTTCGTGCGGATCTCCGGGCGCCCGACCCCGGGGGACGAAGCCCTCGTCAGCCCGCCGATCGCGTGGAACGAAAAGTCGTGACCGGCAGCGCGACCGACCGAGCGGGTACGTGGATCGGTTCGGATGAGAGCGGCAAGGGAGATTACTTCGGACCGCTGGTCGTCGCCGCAGTCGCCGTGGACGAGGCGAGTGCCGAGCGTTTGGCGGCGGCCGGCGTGCAGGACTCCAAGCGCGTTTCCAATCGCCGAGCGCAGGCTCTGTCGGATCTCATCCTCGCCGAATGCCCGCACGCCCTCGTCGTCATCGGCCCGCGCAAGTACAACGAACTCTACGAGCGGATCGGGAACCTCAACCGCCTGTTGGCGTGGGCCCACGCGCGCGCCATCGAGGATTTGCTCGACGATGTCGAGCCGACGGTGATCGTCGTCGACAAGTTCGCCGACGACCGGGTACTGCGGCAGGCTCTGATGAAGAAGGGCGCACGGCACCGGGTGATTCAAGTCGTGCGCGGCGAGAGCGACCCGGCCGTCGCTGCAGCGTCGATCCTCGCCCGCGCGCGCTTTCTCTCCGCCCTCGAGGAGCTCTCCCGTACATGGAACGTTCCCCTGGCCGCAGGCGCCGGAACGCCGACACTCGAGGCCGGGAGGGCGTTCGTCGCCCGCCACGGCCCGCCTGCCCTACGAGAGGTCGCCAAGCTCCACTTCAAAACCACGGCGGCCGTGACCAGCGCTCTCAATTCCGATCAGCGCCGCTCGCGGTAGTAGCGGGCCAATCGTTCGGCGGGCACCCCAAGAAGATACAGGCTCTTCAGCGTCCACATGAGCAGCGTCGTGCGCAGCGTTCCGCCCTGCCGCCAGCGGCGCGACGAGGTCGTCACCGGCTCCCTGGGAACGCCCATGCGCCCGGCCCGCTTGAGCCGCCGGCAAAGATCGATGTCCTCGAAGAGGATCGCCTCGCGAAAACCGCCGACGCGGTCGAACACCTCGCGAACGACGAAGATCGCCTGGTCGCCGGTCGCCACCCGCGTCAGCCGGGAGCGCAACGAGATCAGGCGTGCGATCAGCCGCAACAGCCAGCCGCCCCGATCGAAGCGAACGTCGAAGCGGCCCCAGGCGGCTCCAGCGGCGACAAGGCGCTCGATCTCGTCGCGGAAGCCGCGGGGCAAACGTGTATCCGCGTGGAGGAACAGCAGGACGTCCCCGGCGCTGCCGGCGACGCCTCTGCTGAGCTGGAGCCCGCGTCCCCGCGGCGACCGGATCACCCGCGCCCCGGCGGCTCGCGCCACGGCGACCGTCGCATCCCTGCTGCCCCCGTCGACGACGATGACCTCGTCGGCCCCGGCGGCCGACTCAATCGCCCCGGCGATCGCCGACTCCTCGTTGAGCGCCGGAACGATTACCGCCAGGCGCATCGCCTCGCCCCAAGGGGTGCCGTCGAACGCATCTTCGAAAGGGGGTGAATTGTCGTTGCTCCGCCGCTAGGATGCATCCATGGGTTCTCGTCGCTGGTTCGCCATCGTCGCCATCGGCCGTGACCGTCCGGGGATCGTCGCCGACCTCAGTGAGTGCGTCTACGCGTGTGACTGCAACCTCGAGGACGCAAGCATGACCACGCTCGGCGACGAGTTCGCAACATTGATGTTGGTCAGCGGTACCCGGGACGACGTCGACCGCATACTCGCCGACGCGACTCGGCGCTTGGAGTGGGAGCGCCGTTTGACTGTGTTCGTCCGGCCGCTCGAGCACCCGCCGGCACGGCGCGCCCAGGATCCAACGATCGAAGAATACCGGATGCGCGCCGTCGGTGTCGACAAAGCCGGAATCGTAGCGGGGCTCTCACGCTGTCTCGCGAACCACGGTATCGAGATCACCGACCTGCGCAGCCAGCTCAGTCCGATGGCGGAAAGCGGCACGCCTCTCTACACGCTGGTGATCCGGTTCCTGCCGCCTCAGTCCACCGACATCGCGGCCGTCCAGCGGGAGCTCCACGCCATCGCGGATCGACTCGGCGTCGAGTTGACGATCGACAAAGCCGACCCTCTTTCATAGTCGCCCGGGCCGGAACAGGACCTTTCCGTCGGCAACCACGAGCTCCTCGCGCAAGAACATCTGCACCGCGCGGCTCAGGACCGACGCCTCGAGGTCTCGCCCGCGCTGTTTGATGTCTTCGAGCGTGTCCTCGCCGACGGCAATGTGGAACACGTCCTGGAGGATCACCGGGCCCTCGTCGAGATCCTCGGTGACGAAGTGGGCCGTGCAACCGCAGACGCGGACCCCGGCCTCGTAGGCCTGCCGGTAGGCGTTCGCACCGGGATAGTAGGGAAGCAGCGACGGATGAATGTTGATGATCCGGTTGCGGTAGGCGCGTACGACCTCGGGCGAGAGAATCTGCATGTAGCGGGCCAGCACGATGAGGTCGGGCCGCAGCTCGCCGAGCTCGCGCAACAGAAAGTCCATGTGCGCCTGCTTGTCGTCCGAAGGAAAGTAGCGGAACGGGAACTGAAACTTCTCGGCCACAGGCTGCAGCACCTGGTGGTTCGAAAGTACCGCGACGATGTCCGCATCGATGATGCCGTCTCGGTGATCGTGCCCGAGCTTCTCGAGGCAGTGGGGTTCACGCGATACGAGAATCGCCACGCGCTTACGACTTTTCTCGCCGTGCAAACGAACGGAAACGTCCATCTGCATTTCGCTTCCGATCCGCTTGAGCGCGAGGATGAGCTCATCGAGACTGCACGTCAGGTCGGCGAGATCGACGAGCATGGTCATGATGAAAAGACCTTCCATGACCCGCTGGTCGATGTTCTCGATGTTGACGCTCTGCTCGGCGAGATACGTTGAAACCCGGGCCACGACGCCTTTCTGGTCGCGGCCGATGATCGTGATGATGGCGGGACTCGTTGCCGTGGACATGAACCTCTATCGTCTCCAGTGGAAGATCGG
>CAZQYE010000030.1:0-14419 GCA_964597375.1 uncultured Myxococcales bacterium | reverse complement strand
CCATGCGCCGGCGCAACGCCCGGCGTGGTTTGGCATCCCTTTGTATCGGCGGCGGTGAAGCCGTGGCCGTGGTGGTCGAGCGCGAGGCAAACGACTGAAGGCGTTCCGGAGGCGACGGCGTCCTCAGGGAATCCGGCGCGCAAGGATCAAGTGCTCGTGCTTGAATGGCACGGCAAGAACCCGTTCCCACGGCTGCTCGGCGGCAAGCTCAGCCGCGTCGACCCGGCCGTCCGCGTAGACGAAGTATGCCCGGTCGGTCTCGGCCGCCGTCATTGAATCGCCCGAACCGGAGTGGCTCGATGAGGCCGTCAGGAACCCGGCGGGAGCGTAAAACCAGGCAGCCCCTGGCAGAGGCCCGACGGCCCTCGCCGAGCCGGCCTCTTGTGGCAGAGCGGCCGCAAGCCGCGCCATCTTCTCGGCCATGTGTTCGTTGTGCTCGTCCTTTTCCACCAGCCAAAACGTAAACGTCGTTACCCTGGCAACCAGCAACAGGGAAACGACCAACGCGGCAAGCCCCAAGCGCGGACTCGTCCTTGCGATTCGCGCGATCGCAGGACCAAGTGCTGCGATGGCCACGCCGAGTGCCCCGGCCATCTGCCAAGTCACCGGAGAAGGGCGCTGGTAGAGCCATTGCGGCATGAAGTCCGACACCACGATCGCTGCACCTGCCGTTATCATGATGCGAACCGCAGTCGTGCGCGCCCGGCGGGCCAGATCGTCGGCGGCGGCAGGCAGGCAGCGCATGCCTCGCTCCGCCCACAGCTCGAACACCATCGCCGAAAGCACCATCAGCGTCGGCACCATCGGCATGAAGTAGCGTACGGCCGAGTCACCACGCAGCCAGTAAGGGAAAAAGTTGGCGATCGCCGCCCACAAGGCGAACCGATAGGCATCGCCGTACTCCCGGTCGAGACGCGCTCGCACCCGCCGGTCTGCGAGCGGCAGAAGGAAGAGCGAAAACGGCAAGGCCGCGCCGAGGACCTCGAACGGAAACGTGACGAGGTGGCCGACAAGTTGCCAGAGACTCGTGGGTGCACCTCTTGCAAGCACTTCGGCGACGGTGGTCCGCCACAAGGGCTCCACACCGACTCGCACGGCAGCGGGAACGAGCCATAGACCAGCCGCCGCCGCAACGACGACCACACTGGCAGCGGCGCCCGAGGACCACAGTCGTCTCGCTTGGCCGCAGGCCACGGCCCCGGCCCCGACGCCGAGATAGAAGAACAGCAGCGCCGGCTCCCGTTTGGTGAGAAAAGCGAGACCGGCGAGCACGGCTGCCGGCAGCCACGCCCGCAGCTCTCCCGGCCGGGCGCGCCACGAACGGAACCAGACCCACAGGGACGCCGTCACGAGCAACGTGAAAAGCAGCTCGATTTCAGCAAGACGCGCTTTTTCGGCGACGACCGGCGCCAGCACGGTTGCCACGGCGGCAAAGGATTGCCCGGTCGGGCCGAGAACGTCGCGCGTCCACCACACCACGAGCGCCGCCAGCAGACACAGCGACAAGACCGAAGGCAGCCGGGCACTGACTTCGTCCACCCGGCCGCGCAGCATGCCGGTTGCGGCGATCGCCCAGTTGTAAAGCGGCGGTTTCTTGAGATACGGCCGCCCCTCGAATTGGGGGACCAAATAGTCCCCGGTCGCGACCATCGTACGCGCAATGACGGCGCGCCGCGGCTCTTCCCGCTCGAGCTCGGTAAAACCGAGCAGCGGCAAATAAAGCGCAGCGGCAAGCGCTGCGATCGCAGACGCTAGACCGATCGTCCTCAGGGTGTCACGCATCGCCGAACATCACACACAACCGGGTATCAACGCGTCGCCGGCCATCCAGGACTTCCGGACACTAAACCCAACCGAACAACGAACGCGGCGCACCCAGACTGGTCCTCGGACGGCATCGCACTCCGTCATGCCGTCGCGCGAACCGCCTCCCCTGTCTCGAGCGCTTCACGGAACCGGCTTGCGTGCCCCTCGGCCCCGACTTCTTCGAACAGCCGCAGCGCCCGCTTCATCTGCTCTACGGATTCCTCCATGTTTCCCCGCGCTCGCTCGAGTTCGGCCCACTCCTCGCACAAGAACGGCTCGTAGAGGCGCGCCCCGGTACTCGCCACGATCGCCTCCGTCTCAGCCAACAGATCGGCGACCGCGTCGTGCTCGGCGCCGCTGCGCAACAGTGCCCGTGCGAGCACGATTCGAGCCCGGCATTCGAACATGCGCGTGTGACGTTGCCGGCAAATCTCGACCGCTTCACGGGCCAACTCGGCGGCGCGACTTGGATCCCCCCCGCCGAGATGAACGGCGGCGAGGTTCGAAAGCATGATCCCCTCACTCTGCAGCAACGTTGCGTTGGCTCGCGCAGTCTCGACGGCTCGCCGGCAATGGAGTAACGCCTGTTGCCAGCGACCCGACATCGCCTCGGCCATCCCCATCGAGTCGGCGGCACCGCAGACGAGCGTCGGACTGCCCCGTCCTTCGGCTAGTCGCAATTGCTCGCGGGCGTGGTCCATCGCGTCCGCCGGGTCGCCACGAAAACGCGCCAGAGTTACGGCAATTCCGTGCATGGTCACGAGGCTCGCCACGTCGTCGCGATCACGGGCCACCTCGAAGCCGCGTTCGAGGTAGCGGCGAGCCTCCCCGAGGTCGCCGAGGTACGCCGCGGGCAGCGCACGCATTCCGTAGAGCCATACGCGCGGATCGAACGGCGCCCGCGCCAACGCCTCTTCGGGAAGCGCCTCGGCGAGCTCGATCGCCCGAGACATTCGCTCGGCGGCCTCGGCGACGTTTCCCGTCACCAACCGTGCGTACGAAAGACGCGCCGCGAGTTGCAGCTTCAGCGCAGGGTCGTCGCTTTCGGTGGCCAGGCGACTTGCCTCCTCGAGCAGATCGAGAGCCTCGCCCACGTGGCCAGAGAAACTCTCGCCCATACTGAAGGCCGCCAACACGCGGGCCGTCATTGCTCGATCGCCGCTGCGCTCGGCAAGGGCGCGCGCCTCCTCGAACAAACGCTGTTGCTCCTCTCGCGGAGCAGCCAGGCGCCAACCTGTCTCGAGCATCGCCACGCGCGCCTCGATGCCAAGCCCAAGGCTTTCGTTGCACTCGGGACAGTCACCGAGCAGTTCCAGGATGCTCTGCCAGTGCCGGTATGCCTCGGCTTGATCACGGGTCGACGCCCACTTGGCGGCCCGGTGGCTCCACTGAATGGCGCGCAGCGTCTCCCCGGCAGCGGCCCAGTGGTGCGCAAGCAGAGCCGCGTTCTCATCGCTCTTGCCGCAACACTCGGCTTCGATCGCTTCGGCCACTTGGCGGTGAACTGTGGCCCGGCGCGCCGCGAGCTGGGTTTGATAGGCGACCTCGCGAGTCAGTGGATGGCGGAACAAGTATTCGACGTCCGGATACGAGGCGATCTGCTCGATGAAGCCGCCGCCTTCGAGTCGCTGGAGAATCGGTTCGAGCGCACCGGCGTCCATTCCCGTTGCCGCTTCGAGAAGGGAGCGCCGGAACGTTTTGCCTAGTACTGCGGCCGTCTCGAGAACGCGCTTGTCGCTGTCGGCGAGTCGATCGATACGTGCGGCGAGGACGGCCTGCACCGTAGGGGGAACCAGGAGTTTCGAGTCGTCGGCCACCGCCCGGTAGGCACCGGGACTGCCGACGAGCATCCCCTGGTCGGCGAGCGAGCGGACGACTTCTTCGACGAAGAACGGATTGCCCGCCGTCCGCTCGGCAATTCTCGCGCGCAGATCGCGCGTCGACGGATCGGTTCCGATCAGCTCGTCGAGCATCTCGTCGAGTTCGGCCCCGCCGAGCGGCTCGAGATCGATTTGCCGGTACGCAGGATCGTCCATCCAATCCGCGCGGTACCCGGGTCGCGAGTTCACGAGGAGCAGCGTCCGCGTTCCCTCCAGAAGACCCGTCAAACGGCCAAGGAACGTGTCACTGGCACCGTCGATCCAGTGGAGATCCTCGACGAACAAGATCTCCGGATCGCCGCCGGCTTCGGCCTCCATGCTGCGCTTCCAGCCCTGGTAGAGCATCTCCTGGCGCACTTCGGGTTCGATGTCGGGAAACGGCGGCTCAGCCGGGTCGGCCACGTCGAGGAAATCGAAGATGAATGGCAGGCGCGGCTTGAACACCTCGGCGTCGATCATCAGCAGGCGGCCGGCGATCTTCGCCCGCGCCGTGCGCGGGTCGTCGTCTTCTTTGATGCCGAAGTAGCTCCGCAGCAGGCCGAGAACGGGGAGAAACGGAATCATCCGCCCGTGGGCGACGCACGTCGACTGGTGGACGACGACGCCGCGCCGACGGGCGCGCTCGATAAACTCGTAGCACAGCCTGCTCTTGCCCGCTCCGGCCTCGCCGAAGACGCCGGCGATCCGCCGCTTTCCGGCAGCGGCCTGTGCGAGCGCGTCCTCGAGGGCCGCGAGTTCTCGCTTACGACCGACGAAGCGGGTGAGCCCCCTGGCCATCGCGACGTCCAGCCGTGTTCGGGCCTGGCCGTAGCCCACCAGTTCGAAGACCTCGACTGGATCACGGACGCCTTTGATGTCGAACGGCCCTAGGGAGCGCAGTTCGAAGTACCCCTCGACGAGATGCGCCGTCGCCGCCGGAAGGTACACCGAACCGGGCGCTGCCAGTTGTTCCATGCGGGCGGCCAAACCTACGGTGTGGCCCTGGGCCGTGTAGTCCATCCTCAGGTCGTCACCGATCGCACCGACGACCACCTCGCCCGAGTTCAGGCCAATGCGGGCGGAGAAGTTGAGTCCCCTGGTCCGGCGAAGCTCGTCGGCATAGCCGGCAAGCTCGGCCTTCATTTGAAGGGCGGCATGGCAGGCACGCTGCGCGTGGTCCTCGTGTGCGATCGGCGCACCGAACAGCGCCATGATCCCGTCCCCGGTGTACTGGTTGACCGTGCCCTCGAACCGGTGAACCGCTCCCGACAGGATGCGAAAGAACCCATCGAGGATGGCGTGCCACTGCTCGGGATCGAGTTGCTCGGCCAAGTTCATCGACTCGCGGATGTCGGCGAACAACACCGTGACCTGCTTGCGCTCGCCCTCCACTGCGCCGCGCAGATTGAGGATTTTCGCCGCGAGGTGAGCCGGCGTGTATGCCCTCGGCTCGGCTGCCGGGGCAGCCGGCCCCGGGCCGGCGCCGCCCGCCTGCGGCTGTCCTCGCTCTGGCCCCGCGCCGCCGACGTCCGATGCCGCTGCGCGACCGCACTCCGGGCAGAATCGGGCGCCGCCGGGCAGGTCGTGCCCGCAACCGGGGCAGGCTCGCTTCAGACGCGTGCCGCACTCCATGCAGAACTTGGCACCGGGAGGGTTTTCGGCTTGGCAGACCGGGCAGCGCACGGCCGCCATCCTAGCGCGAATCCACACTGTTCCCGAAACGCTCGGGGCAGGCGGCCTCAGGCGCCAAGGCCGCGGACGGGCTGCCCGGCGCCGCAGCCCCGCCTTGATGTAGCCGCACGCGGCCGCGACAATGCGCCGGCACGCCTTGCGGGGCGCGAGAATCGGGCAACCGGTACGGCCCCGAGCAGCGACGAGGCAGCTCTGGCGCGGCGGCGGGCAGGCAGGGCAATCGTGACCACGGAGAACTATGACATCGCCATCATCGGCGCCGGAATCGCTGGGATCTCGGCCGCCTATTTTCTTTCGCAGCAGGGAATCGGCCGGATCGTGATCCTAGAGCGGGAATCGCAACCCGCCTACCACGCCACCGGCCGCAGCGCCTCGACCCTGGTCGAACTCGACGCGAACTACACCGTCCAGCGTCTCAAACTTCTCGGCGGCAACTTTCTTCGCAACCCGCCCGGTGGGATGACCGACCTGCCGCTCGTCGAGCGACGAGGGGTGCTCCTTCTGTTTCGAGAGGACGGCTGGAGCATGCTCGAGCAGTTTGCGCCGACCTTTCGCGCCGATGGGCTCAACATCGAGCTTCTCGATCCGGACGAAGCAAAACGCCGCGTCGGAGTGCTCAATACCGAGCTCTTCCAAGGAGCCGCCCTGCTGCCCGACGGTGGCTACATCGACGTCCACCAGCTCCTGTCGAGCTACTTGCGCGGTGCGCGCCGCGGGGGCGCCGAGCTCCGGACCAACGCCGAGGTCACCGCGATCGAGTGCGGGATGCAGCAAGTCCGGATCGAAACTTCGAGCGGCCGCGTAACCGCATCCGTGGTCATCAACGCGGCCGGCGCCTGGGCCGCCGCGGTCGGCCGAATGGCCGGCGCCGCTCCAATCGAGCTGCGGCCGCTCAGGCGAAGCATCGCCGTGTTTCCGGCACCCGATGAAACCGATGTCTCGAGGTGGCCGCTGGTGTGGAGCGATCCCCACGAGCTGTACTTCCGGCCCGAGCCGAACGGTGTGATCCTTTTCTGCCCGATGGACGAGGTGCCGCTCGAGCCGAGCGACCCGAGTGCCGACGACGAGGCGATCGCCGCTGGAATCGAGCGCCTGCGTGCTCTAGCGCCCCAGCTCGTTCCACGACGCTTCGTCCGCAAGTGGGCCGGCCTGCGCACCTTCAGCCCCGATCGCGTGCCCGTGGTCGGCTTCGACCCGATTGCCCAAAACTTCTTCTGGCTCGCCGGCCAGGGCGGCTGCGGAATCGAAACGAGCCCCATTCTCGGCCAAATCGCAGCCGACCTAATCACCGATCGCACAACGGAGCGTTTCGAAGCGGCGCTGCTTGCGCCCGAGAGGTTCGCAGCTACGCGTGGCTGACGCGCGGCCGACGTCGTTCATCGAGCCGGACCGACCTCGCCCCTCTACCGATTCCTCCCGCCAACGATGCGGCCCCGCTCTGGCCGGTTGCCTTCAGCCCACTACTACCCGACAGGGGCAGTCGAGCACCTCGGGGGAACCAACCGCCGCACGCAAGATCACGAGAGCGTCCGTCGCCGTGATGTCTCCCGAACGGTTCGCGTCGCACACGCACAGCGCGCAGGTCTCCAGGCGAACGGCCGATCTTAGAGCGAAAAGTGCATCGGTCGCCGTGATCTGCCCATCGGTCACTGCATCGCCACAATCCACGGGACAGCGCGGCAGCGTTGTCGTCGTAGTCGAAGCAGAACGTACGATCGCCTGGTCCGGCGTCGAAAACAGGACCGCGACTTCCCCACCGGCCGTGTCCCCCACGCCGACGCCGCCATCACGCAACGCGAACCGGTAGACTTGCACCTCGTCAAAAATCCCATCCGTCGCCGGCCGAAAGCCGCCCTCGTTACGGGCGATGTTGAGATTGCGACCGCTGTCGTTCACCGCCGCCCTGCACGGCAGGCTCGTATCCGCGGCAACCAGCACGCCGTCCACGTACAGCCGCAGCTCGTCGTCGCGGCGAACGCCCACGAGGTGATGCCACTCACCGAGCGTGAGCCCTACGAGGCCGGTTGTTGCATAATGCCGTGTCCCGGATTCGACGACGAACCTCGGGCGATCGGAAATCTCGCTCTGGTTCCCGACGCCGACATTGAGCAACCATTCGTTGGCACCCGGCTGCTGTCCGGTGCTCCACTTGCTCACGCCGTACAGATTGTCGTAATTCGTGCCTGCGCTCGCGGAACGTTTCAGCACCCAGAAGGAAACGGAAAAGTCCCCTTCCCCGAAATCGAGCAGCGGATCGTCGGCGACGCGGACAAAGTCGTCGCTTCCGTCGCAACTGAGCCCCAAGTTGGCAACGGCCGGCACCCAGCAGGACGCCGTATCGAAGTTCATGAGCGTGCCGTCGAGCCCATTGCCGCTCGTGTCGGAAGCGACAATGGAGCCCGTACCGTCGTCTAGCGGAAGATGAAGGACCGGTCCGAGATCCCCAGCGAAAACCGGTGCAATGAAAAACGCCACCCCAGCCGCCACTCCCCCCGCGGTGATGCGCGTGGCTTGATCCAACATGACGCCCCCCTGCGAACTCGCCGACCCGGCTGAAAACTGCTAGAGGCAACGATAGTCCCATGTATCGGGCTAGGCAAGAACGGCAAAGATCACTCGGTGCCGCCGACTAGCCGCGCAAGACGACGGCTGTGACGCCGTCGCCCCCTTGCATCTCATCACCTGGAGCGAAGTCGGCAACGTATGGCGACGCGGCTAGTGCGCCACGAATTGCTTTCTTGAGGGCGTCGGTGCCGTGACCATGCAACACGAACACCCCGTCGAGCCCATCGAGGAGTGCGCGGTCGAGGAACTCTTCGAGCCGGTGCAGCGCTTCGGCAACTCGGCAACCGCGCAGATCCAGGGTGTTCCGCTCGAGTCGCACGAGATCGTGCGGCTGCAGTTCGGCAGGCGCCGCACTCCCGCCCATCCCACCGCCGGTGCCGGCGGCGCGCTGGGCTCGATCGCCCACCGCAGGCGACCGGCCGCCGCCGGCCAACTCGACGTCGTCCGGTGCGACGCGAACGGTGAGACGGCCGCTCTGGACTTCGAGCTCTCCGTCCTTGGTCCCGGTAACGACCCCCGTCGCCCCGAGTCTCGGAATACGAACGCGGTCGCCGATCACCGGTGCCTCCGGCGATGCAGGCGCGGCGGGCTCGACTCGCTGCTTGATCTCTTCACGTATGCGCTGGATCGCTGCACGTGCGCGCGCCGCCTCACGCTGCGATGGACTTCGCTGCAACTGAGCAACGATCCTCGCGACTTGCTGCTCCGCCCTTTTTGCCACCGAGACGAACTCAGCGGCGGCTTCACGCTCGAGCTCACGGGAGCGCCGTGCAATCAGCTGTTCTCTCGCAGCCAGTCTGTGCTCGCGCGAGGCCACCTCGCTGCGAAGTCTTTCGGCCTCGGCCGCCAACTGCTCGGCACGCCCGCGCTCGCGCTCGAGAGCCGCAAGCGCTTCGCCCAGAGCTCGCTCTCCCTGGTCCATCAATTGGCGCGCACGCTCGACGAGACCATCGCCAAGCCCTGCGGCAAGGGCGGCTTCGAACGCGTGGCTCTCCCCGGCCATACCCGGCACCGCTCGGTACGTCGGCCGGCCCTCGCGATACTCCATACCGAGGACGACGACGCGGCCGTCGGCCACGCCCATCCCCTTGACCTGCGCATAATGGGTCGTTACGACCACGCGGGCACCGGCATCCGCCAACTGCTCGATCACCGCACGCGCCAACGCGCCCCCTTGCGATGGATCGGTCCCCGAGGCCAGCTCATCGAGTAGCAGGAGGCATCCGAAAGCGGCACGCTCGATCATCTCCCGCAGGTTGCGCAGGTGACCGGAGAAGCTCGAGAGACCATCGGCGACGCTCTGGCGATCCCCGATGTCGGCCAAGATCGGAGAAAGGATCCCGACGCGGGATCCTTCGGCCGCAGGGACGAAGCACCCGGCACGAACCAGCAGCGCGCATAGCCCGATCGTCTTGAGAGCGACCGTCTTGCCGCCCGCGTTGGGCCCGGTCACCACGAGCACGGGATGTTCGGTGTTGAGCGCGAGATCGTTGGCGACGACATCGGCGCCCTGTAAGACGAGTAACGGATGACGGGCCTGGCGGAGTTCGACGACCGGGTCCGCTACGAGAACAGGGCGCCTAGCGTCGAGCTTTGCAGCCAGCAGTGCCCGCGCAAGCGCGAGATCGATCGCCACGGCCGCCTCGAGTCCGCGTTCGATCGATTGCGCGTGGCGGCCGATCAGGGCGGACAGTTCACGGCAAATCCGCGCCTGCTCGCGCGCAAGCTCGGCTTCGGCCAGGCGCCGTTCGTTGTTGAGCGAGACGACCTGCTGCGGCTCCAGG
This sequence comes from uncultured Myxococcales bacterium, assembly GCA_964597375.1. Taxonomy (GTDB): domain Bacteria; phylum Desulfobacterota; class Binatia; order UBA1149; family SPBQ01; genus CAZQYE01. The sequence continues at coordinate 4,713 of CAZQYE010000030.1, read as the reverse complement.
TAGACGGTCTGCCCACTGCGCGAGGCATCGTGCACGATGCCCAGCCCCAGTCCTTTGGCCTGTGCCTTGATCGGGAGGACTAGCCGGTCGGAGCGGACCGTGACGTAACGGTCTTGAAGGACTTCGTCGAGACCGCCACTCGCCAGCAGCTCGTCGAGCACGTTGCGGACCTGCCGGTCGAGCGATTCGATCTTGCGGCGGAGCTCGCCGAGCACCGGATACGTCCGTTCAGAAAGCCCGCCCCGCTCGTCAAAGGCCGAGGCTAGTGCGGCGCAAAGTTCCTGGGCAAGCGCGATTCGGCCGGCAAGCGCGGCAAGTGCCGGCACATCGTCGGCACGCTGGCACAGCTCACGGGCAAGACTGGCAAGGACTTCGACCGTACCGGCGACCGCCCGCAGGGCGTCGAGATCGAGCGCCTCTCCCCGCGCGCAAGCAGCGACCGCCGATTCGATGTCCTCGATGCCGCCAAGCCGGGGCTCCTCTCCCGATGAGACGAGCATCTGCGCTTCGGCGGTCTCCGCAAGGAGCGTCTCGACTTCGTCGCGTTCGACCGCCGGCAAGAGCGCGAGGGCGCGCTGCCTCGCCTGCGGAGTCCGTGCGAGGGTGGCGAGGTGCTCGGTAAGCGCAGGCCAGTCGAGCGCTTCGAGGGTCTGGCGGTCCAGGCCGGTCGCAGAGGCACTCATCGCGATCCGCCCGTGCCGTTTCGTTGCGTAGCCGTCATCGTAGGCCAGCGAGTGTCGCCGAGGAGATCTTCGCCGATCGGCGCTTCGTCGCAAGCGGCCGCGCGGCAAACGCCGAGCTCAGTCGCCGGCCGTCAAACCGCCGGGACCGCCGGTCGCCAACCCGAGGGCTTCGCTGATTTGATCGGGAGTCATGTTGGCCGCAGCCTGGTCTCGATAGGTCACCGCCTGCTCGATGCCTTGCGATGCCGCCAGGCTGAGCCAGAGAAACGCGCGCACGTCGTCTTTCTCCACCCCCTCGCCGCGCAGGTACTTCATGCCAAGCACGTACTGCGACGCGGCGTCTCCTTGCTCGGCGGCCTTGCGATACCAACGTACGGCCTCTAGCGGGTCGGCGGCGACTCCCTTGCCCAGGTCGTAGATCATCCCGAGCATGCTCTGGGCCTTCACGTAGCCCTGATCGGCAGCCTTGCGATACCACTCGGCCGCCTTGACGCGGTCGGCCTCGACACCGTTGCCGGTCTGGTAGGCCAGGGCGACACGATACTGCGCCTCGGCAATTCCCTGCTCTGCGGCCGCCCTGTACCAGCGAAAGGCTTCCACCGGATCCTGCTCGACGCCGCGCCCTTCCTCATACATCACCGCAAGATTCTTTTGTGCAATGGCGACGCCGCGCTCGGCCGCCTGCCGGTACCACCAAGCGGCAAGCCGGTCGTCTTGCGTCACCCCTGTGCCTTCTTCGTACATGGCCGCCAGGTTGTTCTGCGCGGCCGGCAAACCCTGGTCGGCCGCCCTGCGATACCATCGCGCGGCCTCGGCATCGTCCTCGGCGACGCCTTGCCCCTCGTCGTACATCACACCGAGGTTGTATTGAGCCTCGGGGAGCCCTTGCTCGGCCGCCTTGCGGTACCAGCGCAGGGCGTTGTCGAAGCTCTGCTCCACGCCATCCCCATTGTAGTAGGCAAGCCCGAGATCGTTTTGCGCGCGGGCATCTCCCTCCTCGGCTCGCTTCTGGAGCTTGTCGATCCTGCCGGCCCACGCGGGGCCTGCACAAAAGACGGCGGCCAGCGCAAACGCAGCGCCGGCGATCAAAGCGCGGTTCAACAGGGAGACGTTCATTGTTACACGGCCAGCCGTCCCGAAAGCGCCACGCGCTCGAATGGGTACACGCGGGCGCCGTCGGTCCACGACAAGCGTAACCCTCGTTTGGGGGACGTGTCTATACCCCCGGCGGCGTCTCGGACTGACAAGTTCGACACCTCGACCATAGTCGTAGCGGGTGGCATGAAGAGCTACACAGAGATCGATGGGCGGCAGTCGCGAGAAGCCCAGCCCCAACGGCAGGGAGGCCGCACACGTACGGCCCGCTGCCCGCTACCCACTCCGCATGCAGAGTTCTGGGCCGCGGCGGACACGCGCTCGACAACGCAGTGTTTGCCGCTAGTAGAGAGGGCACTGCGGCTCGCCGCGGTCAGCGGCTGAGAAGGAAGGCTTGCCGGCCGCTACCAGCCGGCCATATCCGCCGCGCGAGCGCGCTGGTAGGTGGCGTCGCCGAGAAAGCCGCGATCGAAAATCGCCCGCCGGAACCACAAGTGCAGATCGAACTCCCAGGTAAAACCGATCCCGCCGTGCAGCTCGATCGACATGCGGGTGATCCAGTCGTACAGGTCCGTCAGATGAGCTTTCGCCATCGCGGCGTGCCGGGGTGCCTGGTCGGTGATGTGATCGAAGGCGTGGGCCGCATACCAGTAGAGCGACATGGCCGGCTCGAGCGCCGCCGCCATGTCGGCAAGCTGGTGTTTGACCGCCTGGAATGCGCCGATCACCTGGCCGAACTGCTCGCGCTCGAGTGCATAGGAACGGGTCATTTCCAGGCAGCGGCTCGATCCACCATAGGCGTCTGCGGCAACCAGGATCAGGCCCGCGTCGATCGTGCGTGCGAGCAGATCCGAACCTCCGAGACGCACTGCCTCGACATCGCGCAGCTCGATGTCCGATAGCCTGCGCGTCATGTCGTTCACTTTGAGCGACCGCACGGTGACCCCCGCGTGTTCCCGCTCGATGAGCCAGAGCCCCGGACCGTCCTCGTCGCGAGCTGCAACGACGATCGCCTCGGCAACGTCGGCCGAGGGGACCATCGGCTTGTCGCCGCTCAGCCGGTTTCCCTCGACGCGCGATTGCAGCGCATCGGGAGCCCACTGGCTGCCCGCCTCGCCGATGGCGACCGTGGCAATGGCCTCCCCCGCCGCAATTCGCTCGAGCCAGGGTCGTACCGTTTCCTCCGCATCGCTCCCGGCGAGCGCCACCGTTGCCATCGCATTGCCGAGAAAAGGACCGGGCGTTGCAGCGTAGCCCATTTCTTCGGCCACCAGTGCGAGATCGAGCAGGTCGCTGCCGAGGCCACCAGCCTCCTCGGGCACGATCATCGCCGGCACGCCGAGCTCGCAAAGCCCCGCCCACAGATCGGGGTCGTGCGCGCTGTCGGTCTCCATGATCTCTCGTACGCGCTCGGTCGGACACTGCTCGGCAAGAAAACGCCGAACCGTCGTCTTGAAGAGTTCCTGATCCTCGCTCAGTCCGAAATCCATCGTCTATCTACCGCCTAGCCGCCCGGGTGGGCGGCACCTCCTGTTTGCTCACCGCTTCGTGGCCGGATCGCGCGGCATTCCCAGGCCGCGCTCTGCAATGATGTTGCGCTGGATGTTCGCGGTTCCTCCGCCGATCAACATGCCGAACGACCACATGTACGCGTGCACGAACATCCCCATCGCCGGCGCCGTCATTTCGCCGTTGGCGAGCGCCCCCCGATCGCCGAGCACGTTCATTCCGGCCAGCGTCAAGTCGTACATGAGCTGACTGGTGCCGAGCTTGGTGACCATGCCCGCAAGACCGGGATCCTGGTCCTTGGCCTGCATCGTCAGCAGCCGCATTCCGTGGTACTCGGCGGCCAAGAGCCGCGACTCGAGCCGCACGAGGAGATCACGCAGCACGGGATCCTTGATCGCGGGTTGCCCGCGGAGCTCGACCGCTTGGGCGAGCATCTGCAGGCCGTCGAACGTCTTGCGCACGAAGTCCGTGCCACCGATGAACGCGCGCTCGGCCTTGAGGGTGGAACGGCTCACCATCCAGCCTTTTCCGCGCTCGCCAACGAGGTTCTCCTTGGGAACGCGCACGTTGTCGAAAAACACCTCGCTGAAGTCGCTCTCGCCGGTCATCTGCCTGAGCGGCCGCACTTCGATACCCGGTGAGTTCATCTCGATCAGCAGGTAGCTGATGCCTTCGTGCTTGGGAGCATCGGGCTCGGTGCGAACCAAGCAGAACATCCACTCGGCTTCTTCGGCGTTCGAGGTCCAGATTTTCTGGCCGTTGACGACCCACTCGTCACCGTCGAGCTCGGCTTTGGTGCGAAGCGATGCCAGATCGCTGCCGGCGTTGGGTTCGCTGTAGCCCTGACACCAGAGGAGGCGGCCGAGAATCGTATCCCGCACGAAGCGCTGCTTCTGCTCCTCGGTACCGTGTTCGAGCAACGTCGGTACGAGCATGCTCGGCCCCTGCCCATACATCTCGCGGGGCGCCTTCGCCCGCTTGAACTCCTCGCGGATGATCGCGGACTTCAGTGGATCGAACGGCTGCTCGGACCCGCCGTAGGCCCGCGGCACGTCTCTATAAAGGTAGCCACGTTCGATCGCCTTGAGGCGAAACTCCGTCTCGCGCTCGCTCGGCTTGGTAATACCGCCGATCAGTTGCTCGTCGCCGGCGGCCGCACGGTCTTCGGCCGTCCAGTGCTCGTCCAAAAACGCCCGCACCTCGGCGCGGAAGGCTTCGTATTCTTCGCTGTAACGTAAGTCCATCGTTCTCCCCAAATGCGAGTCCCACCGCCGTGCAACGAAGGGATGTCGCCGGTCACAACGGCCCGCCGCTCTCCGCGGGCTCGACGTGCGGCTCGGGCCCGCTGTGCCGGAGGCTACCTCTTGGTTGCCACGAACCGTCCAGGCCGTCTCGTAGTTACCCGACCGCTCGCTTTGTTCCAAGC
>CAZQYE010000029.1:0-14480 GCA_964597375.1 uncultured Myxococcales bacterium | reverse complement strand
AGCTGATGCGGCTCGCGTTCGACGGCCTCGTTTCGTACTCGTTCGTGCCGCTTCGAGCAGTGAGCAATCTCGGGCTCTTCGTCTCGCTGTCGGCACTGCTGTACATGGCGTACCTGCTGACCGCACGGTTGCTCGGCGATCGCACGATTCAGGGGTGGACGTCCACGGTGGTCATCATGCTGTTTCTCGGCGGCGTCCAGCTCTTGTCGTTAGGGGTCATCGGGGAATACGTGGGACGCATCTTCGACGAAGTGAAGCAGCGGCCGCACTACGTCGTCGCCGAGGTGCTCGGCCTCGGCGAGCGCAGCCGGCAGGTCGCCGGCGAAGTGGTCGGACGGCCGGAGTAGGGGAAAGGAAACCATAGGATCGTGGAACATCTGATCGAGAAAATTCGAAAGGGCGAGGCGCGCGCCGGCGTGGTCGGCCTCGGTTACGTCGGCTTGCCTCTGGCCGTGGAACTCGCGACCTCCGGCCTTCGCGTCACGGGTATCGACGTGTCGGAGACGAAAGTGAAAGCGATCGAGGAGGGCCGATCGTACGTGATCGACGTTCCTTCCGATCGCGTCGCCGCTCTCGTGGAGCAGGGCTTGCTTGCGGCGACGACGGATTTTGCCGCCGTGGCCGAACTCGACACGATCAACATTTGCGTTCCGACGCCCCTGCGCAAGACGCGGGAGCCGGATCTTTCCTACGTCGTCGAAGCGGTCAAGGCGGTGGCCGAGCACATGCACCGCGGCCAGCTCCTGATTCTCGAGAGCACGACCTATCCGGGAACGACCGAGGAAATCATCGTGCCGTTGCTGCGCGACCAGGGCCTCGAGCCCGGCGTCGACGTCGAAGTTGCGTTTTCCCCAGAGCGTACGGACCCGGGCAACAAGCAGTTTACGACGCGTACGATTCCCAAGGTCGTCGGCGGCCTCACCCCGGCGGCCAACGACGCAGCGGTGGCGCTGTATGGGCGTTGCATCGATACCGTCGTTCCGGTGAGCGCGCCGAAAGTGGCCGAAATGGTGAAGCTGCTCGAGAACACCTTTCGCAGCGTCAACATTGCGTTGGTCAACGAGCTGGCAATGTTGTGCGACCGCTTCGGAATCGACGTTTGGGAGGTCATCGACGCAGCAGCGACGAAGCCCTTCGGTTTTATGCCGTTTTACCCAGGGCCGGGACTCGGGGGTCATTGCATCCCAGTCGACCCGCACTACCTCACTTGGAAAGCGCGCGCCGAAGGGTTCGAGCCGCGCTTCATCGAGTTGGCCGGGCAGATCAACGCGCAGAAGCCGGCGTTTGTCGTGAGCAAGATCGCCGACGTCCTAAACGAGCGGCGCAAGGCGCTCAACGGGTCGCGCGTGCTCGCGCTCGGCGTTGCATACAAGCGCGACGTGGACGACGTGCGCGAATCGCCGTCGCTCGACGTGATGGCGTTGCTGCTCGAGCGGGGTGCCGAAGTAGTCTTTGCGGACCCGCTCGTGCCGTCGGTCGAGGTAAAGGGGCGTCGGATGGAGGCGGTCGAGCCCAACGCCGAGAACGTCGCTGCGGCCGACGTCGTCGTTCTGCTCACCGACCACAGCGGGTTCGACCTGCCTGCAATCGCCGCCCACGCGCAAGTGATCGTCGATACGCGCAACGCCTTCAAGGACATTGCGGGAGACCACATCGTCCGCATATGACGAGGCGGGCGGAAGCGGTGCGGCTGGGGCTCGTGATCGGCCAACTCGATTACGGTGGCGCGGAGACGCAGCTTGCCGAACTGGCGCTTCGTCTTCCCCAGGGCTATGAGCCGGTCGTCTACTGCCTGTCATCGCGTGACCATCCTCACGGCGAGCGGTTGCGCAAGGCGGGAATCCCCGTGCGGTTGCTTCCGGCCCGGCGGCACTACGACGCCGGGCGCGTTGCGCGTTTGGCACGACTGCTGAGGAGCGACGGCATCGAGGTGGCTCATGCGTTTCTCTACATTGCGAGCGCGTACACGTATGCCGCGACCCGCATGCCGGGGGCGCCGCGTTTCGTCGCATCGGCGCGCAACTGCAAGCACGAGAGAACCTTGCTGAGGCGCTGGTTGATGAGGCGGGCGCTTCACGGAGCGGACGCGGTGGTCTGCAATTCGCGGGAGATGGCGCGTTTTGCGGCCGAACACTACCGTGCTCGGCGCGACCGGATTCATGTCGTATACAACGGCGTGGACCTCGAGCGGTTCGCCTTCCGGCCAAGGCATGCGGCCACCGGAAGAATCGGTGCCGTGGGGCGTCTAGAGGAGCAAAAAGACTGGCGGAGCTTTCTTCGTGCGGCGGCGTGCGTACTGAAAGAGCGGCCGGATCTCGAGTTCGAGGTCGTCGGAGAAGGCTCGGAGCGGTCCCGCCTCGAGCATCTGGCACGTGATCTCGGCATCGCGGGCAGGGTCCGCTTTCCGGGTACCCGAGACGACATTTCCGAGTTTCTCGCTACTCTCGATCAGTTTTGGCTGACCTCTACGTGGGAGGGCACGCCGAACGTCGTTCTCGAGGCGATGGCGGTGGGCGTACCGGTGCTGGCGACCAGGGTGGGCGGCGTCCCCGAGCTGATCGAGGACGGCCGCACCGGCGTGTTGTTTGCGCCGGGAGACACGGCCGCGCTTGCCCAGCGCAGTCTCGACCTGCTCCGCCGTCCGGACGAGCAAGAACGCATTGCACTGCGCGCGCGGGAAGAGGTCGAGCGGCGGTTCTCGCCCGCCCGGATGGTAGCCGACACCTGCCGGGTCTACGAAGAGATTCTCGAGGAGGCTGCGTGAAGGAGCTTCCATTCGTCTCGGTGGTGATTCCCATGCGCAACGAGCGTGACTGGATCGAGCGTTCGCTCGGTGCGGTGCTGGCCCAGGACTACCCGCCCGATCGTATGGAGGTGCTGGTTGCCGACGGCATGTCCGACGACGGTTCGCGCGAGATTCTCAAGAAGATTGCCTCTGAAGACGGACGGGTCCGTGTGGTGGACAACCCGGGCCGCATCGTTCCCACCGGCCTGAACGCTGCCATCCGCCAGGCTCGTGGGGACGTCGTCGCCCGGGTCGATGCGCACACGATTCTCGAGTCCGACTACCTGCGGCGTGGCGTGGAGGTGCTCGAGCGTACCGGGGCCGAGGGAGTCGGCGGGCCGATGGTTTCGATGGGCGGCGGGCCGGTCGGTGATGCAATTGCGCGTGCCATGAAGTCTCGATTCGGAATCGGCGCCGCGTTCCATTTCGCCGAAAAAGAATGCGAAGCCGACACCGTATACATGGGCATGTGGCCGCGCCGACTGTTCGATCGAATCGGCGTCTTCGACGAGGAGCTCGTGCGCGACCAGGACGACGAGTTCAGCTACCGCATCCGCAAGCACGGCGGACGACTGATCTTGGCGCCGCAGATGAAGTCGCGTTACCAGAACCGCCAATCGTGGGCGGCTCTTGCTCGCCAATTCTACCAGTATGGTTTCTGGAAAGTTCGCGTACTGCAGAAGCATCCCCGTCAGATGAGCGTGCGGCACTTCATTCCGCCGCTGTTCGATGCGGGGATCGCCGCAGGCGCGTTGCTCTCACCGCTGGCGGGTTGGTGCGGAGCCGCCGCCGCTGCGGCTGCCTGCGTCTACGCACTGACCATGCTTGCCGTCGCGGCGGTCGAGGGAGATGGTGCGCTCTCCCAGCGCCTGCGCTTGGCTGTGGCCCTGGCGATCATCCACCATGCCTGGGCTACGGGCTTTCTGGTTGGGTTGGTTCGGTTTGCGGCCCGCTGGTGGGATGAGCCGGCATCCGGTGAGGCACGAGCCGGTGCTCGGCGAGAACACGTTGAAGGAGAAGCGTTTCATGAGTGATGAACTCACGCTGTCGGTCATCATTCCCGTGTACAACGAGAAGGACACGGTCGAAGAAGTCGTGACGCGCGTTCGAGCCGTTCCGATCAAGACCCAGATCATTCTCGTCGACGACTGTTCGATCGACGGCACACGATCGATCCTCGAGCGCATGGCTGAGGAACAGCCGGACCTGACGATTCGTTTTCACGAGGTGAACCGCGGCAAGGGCGCCGCCATCCGCACCGGGCTCGAGGCGGCGTCGGGCGACGTCGTCATCATTCAAGACGCCGACATGGAGTACGATCCAGCGGAGTACCCCAGGCTGCTCGCGCCGATCGAGCAGGGGGTGGCAGACGTGGTCTACGGCTCTCGGTTTCTCGGCGGGCCGCACCGCGTCCTGTTCTTTTGGCATCAGCTCGGCAACAAAGTCCTGACCCTTCTCTCGAACATGCTGACGAATCTGAACCTGACGGACATGGAGACCGGCTACAAGGTATTCCGAACCGAGGTTCTCAAATCCATGCGGCTGACCTCCGACCGCTTCGGATTCGAGCCCGAGGTGACGGCCCGGGTCGCGCAGATGGGCTGCCGCGTTTACGAGCTGCCCATTTCCTATTGGGGCCGCGACTATGGTGCCGGGAAGAAAATCACCTGGCGGGACGGCGTTGCCGCTTTGTGGCACATTTTTAAGTACAACGTTCTCGATCGCATGCCGCGCAGCCTGGTAGGCCGTCAAGCCGCGCCGACGTGGCAGGGCAGTGTCGGGGACCTTGGGACGGAAGAGGGCGAGAGCGGTAAGTGAAGTATCTCGTTACGGGAGGGGCCGGCTTCATCGGCTCGAACATCGTCGAGGAGTTGCTCAGGCGGGGCGAGGAAGTCCGGGTGCTCGACGACCTGAGCAACGGCCGGTGGGAAAACATCGAGCCGTACGCCGACGGCATCGAGTTCTTCGAGGGAGACATCCGCGATGCGGATCTGATGCGGCGTGCCGTTCGTGGGATCGACGTGGTGCTTCACCTGGCAGCACTGGGATCGGTCGTCCGCTCGGTCGAGGATCCGGTCACCAGCAACGACGTCAATGTGGGGGGAACGCTGCGCGTACTCGTCGCGGCACGCGACGAAGGGGTTCGCCGAGTCGTGTATTCCTCTTCCTCGTCCGTCTATGGCGACAATCCAGCGCTGCCCAAGCGTGAGGACCTCGCAACCTCCCCGATCTCGCCGTACGCGGTCAGCAAACTCGCCGGCGAGCAGTACGCCCGGGTTTTCGCCGGCGTCTACGGTCTCGAAACCGTGTGCCTGCGCTACTTCAACGTGTTCGGGCCGCGGCAGCGGCCCGACTCGCCCTATGCGGCCGTGATTCCCCTGTTCATGGGGCACGCGTCGCGCGGCGAAGAACTGGTCGTGTTCGGGGATGGACACCAGTCTCGAGATTTCACGTACGTGGCCAATGTCGTCGAAGCCAACCTGCTGGCTGCGACGGTCGAGGGAATCAGCGGCCGGGTGTTCAACGTTGCCTGTGGCCGCAGGGTTTCGCTGCTCGACATCATCGCCACGCTGGAAGGGATCGTCGGCAAGTCGCTGCAGCGCCGTCATGAGAAGCCACGGCTGGTCGACGTACGCCACAGCGAGGCGGACATCTCGGCAGCGCGCTCGGATCTCGGCTACGGCGTGCTGGTCGACTTCGAGGAGGGGCTGCGGCGCACGTGGGAGGACTTCCAGGCCCGTTTCGGGCCAAGCGCGAACCCCGGGTGAGGCTCCCTCGACGCTACTCGTTTCTTCTTTGGTATTGCGCCACGGCCGGTGGCCGGCCGGCCCGGCGAAAAAACCGTTGAGGCCGCTCAGCCTTCGCGGCGTTCCTGCGCTGGGGGCAGTCGCAGTTCCATGATCGTCCCGCCGCCGTCTCGGTCGGCCACGACCAATCGGCCGCCGAGGACCCGCACGTTTTCGGCGACGATTCTCAGGCCAAGACCCGCCGGCGTCTCTTCGGGTTCTTCTCCTGCGAGCCAGGCCGAAAGCGCTCGCCGCAACTGCGGAGTCAGGCCCGTGCCGCGGTCACAGACGCGCACGATCAAATGGCCGTGCTCCCGCGTGCATTCGATCCGAACCTGCTCGCCGCCGCCGTGGCGGAGCGCGTTGTCCACCAGATTCTGAATGATTGCTCCCAGCCGGCGCCGGTCGGTGACCACTTCGAAAGCCGCCTCTTCGCGAGGCCAGTCGATTTCTTCCTGCAAGTGGGTGAAGCAGCGCTCGCGTATCTCAGCGAACAGTTCGGACAGCACGAACGCAGTGGATTCGACGGTTGCCGCCGAGCTTGCGATGCGATCGAGGTCGATGAGTTGATCGATCGCGTCGGCCAGGACGCCGACTTGCCGGCACATGGCCTGGGCTGCGCGGCGCTGGTCCTCATTGAGGGGCCCGAGACTCTCGTCGGCGAGCAACCCGGCATACCCGGACAGAACGTTGAGCGGGTTTCGCAGGTCGTGAACGGCCATCGCCACGTAGCGGCGAGCCTGCTCGCGAGCGTCGCCGTCCGTGCTTTTCTTCGGCGATGGTTCCTGGTCGCTTCGGATCCGCTCGCCGGACACGAACACGGCGGTGAGTGATGCTAGAAAGCGCAGGAACGCGACCTCCGCTCCTTCTAGCAGCGGTCGTGAAACGCGGACGGCCACGCACCCGCTACGCCCATCCCCGAGGTGGAACGGGAAGACGCCGATGGTTACATCCCCGACACTCTTGACCTGCGGCAGGCGAGCAGCGATGGCACGACCGGCCATCGTCTCGGCGAGCGCGACTTCGGCCGTTGCCTGCCAGTCGCCTTCGCCGGCGACGCGCTGGGCCGGTTCCCCCTGGGATCCGGCGAGGAAAATGGCAACGGTCGGCGTGTCGAGCAGGAGTGCCGCCGTCTTGCAAATGCGATGGCAGAGCTCGAGTTCGTCGGCGGCGTCGTTCCAGCGGCGCTCGAGATCGAGAAACTGTCCGAGTTCGAGATAGGAGCGTCCGGGTCGCATGGCCTTGCCGCTGAATCTGATTCCAGCGGACCCCGGATGTCAAGTGTAAGCGGCGGGTTGACACGCGTCCCCCGGGATCGTAGCGTCGAACAGGAGGCGGTACGGGCCATGTCGGAATTGGTATTGGCGACGGTACAGCCGCTTTCGGGCTGGCAGCAGTTCGTGTCGATCATCAGCAAGCCGGACAACATGCCGGTCGCGGGCGCGTTGCTGCTCGTCCTGTTCTTCACGTGGGTCGCCCTGCGGCAGGCTCGGCGCCACGACCGCCTGATTCGCGAGGGGCGTAAGAAAGACATCCTGTCGGAAATGCAGAAGTAACGCGGGGCCGGGCAAGACCCGACCCCGCGCTCCTCGGTGTCGACCAGAGCAATCCGTGTCCTCAGCGGACGCAGTCGGCGGCCGCGGTTCCGGGAGACCCGAAGTCGCCGTCGCCCAGCGGCTCGCTCGATGCACACCACAGGCCGCCGTCGTCGTTGCTGGCGGTGTCCTGGCGGTTGGCGGCCAGAACCGCTGCTTTCCCGGCCTCCACGGGGAAGGTTGCGCTGTCGTAGACGACCTCGTCGAGCACCTGCCCGCCGCTCGTGACGACAATCTGGTCACCGCTGTTCGATAAGCTCATCGCCGATCCATAGACGTAGTCTACTCGGCCGGCCGCGGCGGTGTCGCTGCGTCCGAGGGTGACGTACCCGCCGGCGGGAACGACGAGCGGGCCATGAATCGTGAAGGAGTTGGACCCGTAGTCCGACACGACGACCCCGTCGAGGTCGACGTCCTGCTGGCCGGCGTTCCACAGTTCGAAGTACTCACCGGCCGTATCGCTCTGTGCCGCCGGGTTCGCCATGAACTCGGTGATCACCAGCGAAGGCGGCGAGGCCGGAAGCGTCGTCGTCGGTGCGGGCACCGTGGTCGTGGTGGCGACGGCGAGAGTCGTGGTCGTCGTCGGAGCGAGCGACGTGGTCGTCGGCTCGGCCACTGTGGTCGTGGTGACATCGGCCAGCGTCGTCGTGGTCGCCTCCGGCAAAGTCGTCGTCGTTGCCCCCGGCGCGGCCAAGCAGGACGCGAACGAGTTGCCCGCAATATCGCCGAGCTCGGTGTCCAGGTTGCCTGCGTGCTGCCACCGCAGCCGCTCGGCGGCGCCTTCGTAGAAGGAGAAAACGTCGGCCAGCGCAGAGCAGTGTGTTGCCGACATCGTGCAAGCCGCGATGTGCTCGGCATCGGTCAGCGGCATTCCCGCCATCGGCCCCGGCTGCGGGCACGCTTGAGGCAGCCAGTCCGGCAGGCCGTGGGCGCAACGGCGTAGAATGCGGCGCCGGCCGCGGCGGTCGGCGCGATCGGGGCCGAGTCCCTGGGTGCGCAGCAACGAGCAACGCTCTTCGGCGGCGGCCGGGACCGACGCTTCGGCGATCGCAGCCAGACAGCGCCCGAGGGCGCGATGGTCCACCGCCTGGAGTCGCGTGCGGACTGCGATCAACGTACGGCTGCAGCGCGTCTGATGGGAGAGGGCGGTGCGGGTTTCAGCCCACCCAGCCGTGTGGGCGGCCGCAGTCGCCAGCGTCGCGATGAAGACGATCATCCATGTTCTTCGCATGTCGAACCTCCTGTGCCGTGACGGCGTGTGAGGTTCTGCGTCTCATGGACGACGCCTTCCGGGCAACGACAGCGAATGTATAAGCAGGCGACTCAGATTACTTTGTTCAGCGGATACTCGACGATTCCCTCGGCGCCGGCCTCGATCAATTTCGGTACGAGGTCTCGCACGACGGCCTCGGCGATGACGCTTTCCACCGACACCCAGTCGGTTCCGTAGAGATTGGCGACCGTTGGTGCCGTAATGCTCGGCAGCATGGCCGTGATCTTCTTGACGGCCGACTTGCGCACGTTCATTTTGAGTCCGACCTGGGCTTCGGCGCGCAGTGCCCCCTGCATTAGCGTTGCGATCTGCTCGATCTTTCGGGCCTTGGTTTTTGCCCGCAGGGCGCGCTTGTTCGCAATCAGCTGGGGGTTCGACTTCATCAGGTCCTTGATGATCCGCAGCCCGTTCGCTCTGAGCGTGCTCCCGGTTTCGGTTACCTCGACGATGGCGTCGCACAGGCCGGCGCCAATTTTTGCTTCGGTGGCGCCCCAGGAGAACTCCACCTCGACTGGGATCTTCTTCTTTTCGAAGTAACGGCGCGTAAATCCGACCAACTCCGTGGCGATACGCTTGCCCGCCAGATCCGTGGGCTTCTCGTACGGAGCATCGTGCGCTACGGCGAGCACCCAGCGCGTCGGGCGGAACGATGCCTTGGAATAGACGAGGTCACACACGACCTCGACATCCGATCCATTCTCGAGCGTCCAGTCCTTGCCGGTGATGCCGCAGTCGAGGGAACCGAGTTCCACGTAGCGCGACATTTCCTGGGCGCGTACCAGGGAGCAACGGATCTCCGGGTCGTCGATCGACGGGAAATAGCTGCGAGACGAAATCGAGACTCTCCAGCCCGACTTCTTGAGGAGGTCGACGGTGGACTGCTCGAGGCTTCCTTTGGGAATACCGAACTTGAGGGGTTTCATTTCTTGTATACCTGTTTCGGGTCGAATACGCGTTCACCGGTGACTTGCAGGTCGTCGCCTTCGAGACGGCGGTAAAAGCAGCTGCGGTAGCCTTCGTGGCACGCGGCGCCCCCGACTTGGCGCACGCGCAGGAGCACGGTGTCGTTGTCGCAGTCGACACGGATTTCCTCGACTTGCTGGACGTTGCCCGAGGACTCTCCCTTGATCCACAATTGCTGCCGGGATCGACTCCAGTACGTCGCGGTACCGGTTTTCACGGTATGGCGGAAGGCCTCATCGTTCATGTACGCCAACATCAAAACGGTGCCGTCGCCCGCATCCTGGACGATGACAGGCACAAGTCCGCCCTGCTTTTCGAAATCGAGTTCAACCATCGTGTAGGCTATCTCCGGGATTCGAGCGCCGGGCGCCCGCTTCATGCGTCACCCGGCGATCTTGGCGAAATAGGCCGCGAAAGGCAAAGAAAGCGCCCGGCCTTGTTCCGTTGGGACCCGTGGGCTAAACGATCGCCATGCGAGTAGCCGAGCTGGCGGAGCTTGTCGGCGGGCGCGTCGAAGGGGACGGCGAGCTCGAGATCGAGGGGCTGGCCCCGATCGACGAGGCCGGGCCGCGCGAGCTCACCTTCGTGGCCAATCCCAAGTACGCCCGGTGGCTGGCGCGGACGCGCGCAGGGGCCGTCCTGCTCGGACTCGAAGAGGACGCGCACGGCCGTACGGCCATTCGTGTCGAGCAGCCCTACGCGGCGCTGGTCCGGCTTCTCGAGCGCTTCGACCAGCGTCCCCGGCTGAAGCCGGGCGTGCACCCTACCGCCGTGATTGCGGCGAGCGCCGAGATCGGAGAAGGGGCAGCCGTGGCGCCGTACGCCGTCATCGGAGAGAACGTTCGCATTGGTCGGGACGCGCGAATTCATCCCCACGTGACCATCTATCCCGGGGTCGTGATCGGTGACCGGTTCACGGCGCACGCCGGGGCCGTAGTCCGCGAGGGGGTTCGCATCGGGGACGACGTGACCCTGCAGCCCGGCGTGGTCGTCGGCGGCGACGGCTTCGGCTATGTTCCCCGCGGCAGGGAGGACCCGCTTCCCATTCCGCAGATCGGCACCGTCGAGCTCGGTGACCGCGTCGAAATCGGATCGAACACGACGGTGGATCGGGCCGCGCTCGGCGCGACTCGGATCGGACGAGGGGCCAAGCTCGACAATCTCGTGATGGTCGCCCACGGCTGCAGGATCGGCGCGGGGACGATGCTCGCCGCCCAGGTGGGGATGGCCGGTAGTACCCGGATCGGCGAGCGCGTCATGGCCGGTGGACAGGTGGGCTTCGCCGGGCACGTCGACGTGGGAGACGACGTTCAAATCGCGGCCCAATCCGGTGTTGCGGGCGACGTCGAGTCGGGGCGCGTGGTGGCGGGCACGCCGGCCGTCGAGATCGGCGTGTGGCGGCGCTATTCGGTGCTGCTCAGGCGCCTGCCGGAATTGGCCAAGCGTCTGGCACGGCTGGAGCGGCTCTTGGGCGAGCGGGCGCGCGATTAGCGCATTGCGTTGGTCGCCGGTTCTTTGTAGGCTGCATGGTTCTCGAGGCGCCCTGCGGCCCGGCGTGAGCCATGATCGTCAAGGTTTCCGATCTTTCCGCCGAGGTGCGAGTTCTCGATTACCGGGAGGACGCGCGTCCGGTCAATCGCCTGGTCGCAGCCGCTCCGGGCTGGTCCGAGCAACGGGTCGAGGACGACCTCACGGTGCGAGCCGAGATCTACCGCCACGGGAGCGACGTGACGTTCACCGGGTCGGTACTGGCGACGGTGGTTGCGGTCTGCCCGCGCTGTCTCGACGAATTTCGCTGGCCGCTCGAGCGCCGCTTCGAGTTTTTGATCGTACGCGGCGACGGCGGCGCCGAGGACGACGATATGGGGCTGGCGCACTATGCGGGCGACGAAATCGATCTCGGCCCGCTGGTTCGCGAGCAGGCGATCCTCGGCCTCGATCAGTCGGTCTGTTGTTCGGAGACGTGTCGCGGGCTGTGTGCCGGATGCGGGGCCAATTTGAATCACGAGCCGTGCCGTTGCGGGTGACAATCGCCGCGGCGCTCGGCTAGCGAGAGGCGACGGAAAGATGCCGGTTCCAAAAAGACGTACTTCCAAGTCCAAGCGTAACAAGCGCCGGTCACATGACGCCCTGAAGCAACCTTCCTTCGGAACGTGTTCTCATTGCGGGGCGCGCACCGTGCCGCACCGGGCGTGTCCGTCGTGCGGGCACTACCGGGGCCGCGAAGTCGTGCCCGTCGCCGAGCAGTAGCGAATCGGCGCGGCCGGCGGCTCGGCCCATCGAGGCCGCGTTCGAATCCGCTTCCCACTGAGTGCGGGACGATGGCAGGAGCGACGAACGATCTCGGCGAACGGGTGGCGATCGTCACCGGGGGATCGGGTGGGATCGGGCAGGCGGTTTGCCGGCGCTTGATCGAATCCGGCGCGCGCGTCGTGTGCCAATACCACCGCGGCGAGTCGCAGGTCGCCGCGCTCCAAGAGCGGCTGGGCACAGACGCCGCCCGTTTGCGTCCTTTGCAGGCGGACCTGTCTCAGAGTCGGTCGATCGAGCCCCTCGTCGAGCGAGTGCTGGCCGAGGAGGGCCGCATCGACGCCTTGGTCCACGGTGCTGCCGCGACCGACGACACGCTGCTCTTGCGGGTGGATCCGGACCGCCTGCGGCGCCAACTCGCGCTCAATCTCGAAGCCGGCATCCTGCTGTCGCGCGCCGTCCTGCCGGCGATGCTCAAGCGCCGGCGGGGACGTATCGTCATGATCAGCTCGGTCGTCGCTGCCCTCGGAAATCCGGGGCAGACGGTATACGCGACTGCAAAAGCCGGTCTCGAGGGGTTCGTGCGCTCCCTCGCGCGCGAGGTGGGGCGCAAGGGAATCACCGTCAACTGTGTGGCGCCCGGCCTGATCGACACGAACATGTCCGGCGCAATGCCGGCGGAACTGCGTGCCCGAGCACTCGAGAACATTGCGCTCGGCCGTCCAGGGACGGCGCCGGAAGTTGCCGCGGCGATTGCGTTTTTGTGCTCGGACGACGCTGCGTACATCACGGGCACCGTCTTGCAAGTCAACGGGGGCATGTATATGTAGTTCGTGGCCGGTCGGCCGCGCGGCAGGGAGGTATCTACAGGATGTCGTCAGTCACGGATAAGGTAATCGAGATCGTCTGCGAACAGCTTACGCTCGATCGCTCGCAGGTCACGCCCGAGTCGTCGTTTCTCGAGGATCTCGGTGCCGACTCCCTCGACATCGTTCAGTTGATCATGGCTCTCGAAGAAGAGTATCACTTGGAAATCTCGGACGAGGACGCCGAGAAAATCCGGACGATCCAAGACATCGTCGAGTACATCGAAAGCCATCAGTAAGAACTCGATTCACAGCAAGAACGACGGTCGGCCGATCGCCGTCGGCTGCGATCACCGCGCGGTGGACGTCAAGAACACCGCTGCGTCGTTGTTGCGCGCGCGTGGATGGGCCGTCGAGGACGTGGGGACGAACGGGCCCGAGTCGGTCGACTACCCGGACATCGCCGAGCGTGTCGCGCGGGCGGTTGCTTCCGGCCGTGCGGTCGCGGGCGTGCTCAGCTGCGGTACGGGAATCGGCATGTCGATCGCCGCGAACAAGGTGCGAGGCGTACGCGCTGCTCTAGCCGCCGACGCCGCGGCCGCCCGAATGGCGCGCATGCACAACGACGCGAACGTTTTGGTCGTGGCATCGAGCGTGTCTCGTGCGACGCTCGAGGAGATGCTCGACGCGTTCCTCGAAACCGAGTTCGAGGGGGGCCGCCACCAGCGCCGCGTGGATAAGATCGGGCGTTTGGAGCAATGCGGGGGAGACGAACAGTGAGTCGTTTGAAGGAAACCGATCCCGAGGTCTACGAGGCCATCCGCAACGAAGGGCGCCGGCAGGAACTCAATCTCGAGCTGATCGCGTCGGAGAACGTCGTCAGCGACGCCGTCCTCGAGGCCATGGGGTCGGTGCTTACCAACAAGTACGCCGAGGGATATCCGGGTCGCCGGTACTACGGCGGCTGCGAGTTCGTGGACGTCGTCGAGCAGTTGGCGATCGATCGCGCGAAGGCGCTGTTCGGCTGCGAGCACGTGAACGTTCAACCGCACTCCGGCTCGCAGGCCAACATGGCCGTCTATTTCGCGGTTCTCGATCCGGGAGATACGATCCTGGCGATGAACCTCGCGCACGGCGGGCACCTCACGCACGGCAGCAAGGTCAACTTTTCCGGTCGCTTTTTCGACGTCGTTCCCTACGGAGTATCGCCGCGGGATTATCGCATCGACTTCGACGAGGTCGCGGACCTTGCGAGGAAGCACCGGCCGAAGATGATCGTCGCGGGACACAGCGCGTACCCGCGCCAGATCGACTTCGCCAGGTTTCGAGAGATCGCCGACGAGGTCGGTGCGTTGCTGATGGCGGACATCGCGCACTTCGCTGGCCTGGTCGTGGCTGGGTTGCACCCTTCGCCGGTTCCTTACTGCGACTTCGTGACGACGACGACCCATAAGACACTGCGCGGGCCGCGTGGCGGCATCATCCTGACTCGCAGCGAGCACGCCAAGAAGATCGACTCGTCGATCTTTCCGGGCAATCAAGGCGGACCGCTGATGCACGTGATCGCCGCCAAGGCGGTCGCGCTCCGCGAAGCGCAGGCGCCCGAGTTCAAGGCGTATCAACAGCGGGTCGTCAAGAACGCCAGTGCCTTGGCGTCGGCGTTGCTCGATCGCGGGATGGAGCTGATCTCCGGCGGCACGGACAACCACTTGATGCTCGTGGACCTGCGCGGCGGGGAACTCACGGGTCGTGATGCGCAGCGGGCGCTCGACGTCGCGCACATCACGGCAAACTGTAACTCGGTGCCGTTCGATGAGCGTCCGCCGTATGTGACCTCGGGCCTGAGGCTGGGAACGCCTGCGGTCACGACGCGGGGAATGGGCACCGAGGAAATGACCTCGATCGCCGACTTCATCGTCCGGGCGCTCGCGCGGCGCGACGATGTTGCCGCCCTTGAAGCGATCGGTGAGGAAGTCGCCGAGTTGTGCAGGCGTTTTCCTCTCTACCCTTCGCACGGGTACC
>CAZQYE010000028.1:0-14510 GCA_964597375.1 uncultured Myxococcales bacterium | reverse complement strand
GCCCACAGAGGCCACGGCCGAAGCTCGGCCCGAGGACCGGAAAGAGGAAGTTCCGGCTGAGACAGCCCCCGCCGAGACGCAAGAAAAGGAGAAGGAGGAGGAAGAAGAGGTCAAGCCTCCGGTCGCCGATCCCGAGAAACTTGCGGCGGAAATGCTCAGTCGCGCCGAGGAAGCAGAGAAGCGGCCCGCCGGCCCGCGCGTCCTCGGGCGGATCGACCTCACCCGCAAGCCGAAGCCCGTCCTTCCGCAAAAGCCGGCCGAACCGGTCGCCAAACCGGGCGAAGCCGAGCAGAAGGAGGGGCGCAAGCGCAAGCGACGCGTCGTCCGCAAGGAGGACATGTTCGATGCCTTCGAGCGCTCGATGCGCGGCCGTCCTCGCAAGCGCCGGGCCGCCCCCGGACAGAAGGTCAAGAAGACCGAGGTTACCGTTCCAAAGGCCAGCAAACGCGTCGTGCGCATCAACGAAGTAACGACGCCGGGTGAGCTGGCCAAGGCCATGGGAGTCAAGGCCGGCGAAGTCCTTGGGGTGCTGATGCGCCTCGGCGTGATGAAGAGCATCAACGACACGGTCGATTTCGACACCGCCGTTCTCGCGGCAGACGAGTTCGGGTATTCGGTGGAAAACACCGCAATCGACGTCGAAGCACTTCTCCACGTCGACGCGGCCGGCGAGGAAGGGGACGTGGCCCTCGAGCCGCGGCCGCCGGTCGTCACGGTGATGGGCCACGTCGACCACGGCAAGACGTCACTGCTCGACGCGATCCGCAAGACCAAGGTCGTCGATTCGGAATCCGGAGGAATCACCCAGCACATCGGTGCGTACACGGTCGATACCCCGCAAGGATCGATTTGTTTCCTCGATACGCCGGGCCACGCGGCGTTCACTTCGATGCGTGCGCGTGGCGCCAGCGTAACGGACATCGTGATCCTCGTCGTCGCCGCCGACGACGGCGTCATGCCGCAGACGATCGAAGCCATCAATCACGCCAAAGCCGCCGACATTCCGGTGGTCGTGGCGGTGAACAAGATCGACCGGCCCGACGCCAATCCCGACCGCGTCAAACAACAGCTCTCCGAACACGGGCTGCAGCCGGAGGAGTGGGGTGGGGACACCCAGTACGTCGAGGTATCGGCGCTGCAGAGGAAGGGGCTCGACGAGCTGCTCGAAGCGGTGTCCCTGCTGGCCCAGATTCTCGAGCTGAAGGCGCCGGTTTCCGTACCCGCCCACGGCACGGTGATCGAAGCCCGCCTCGATCGCGGCCGCGGTCCTGTTGCGACCCTGCTCGTGCAAAAGGGCGTCCTTCACCGAGGCGATTACTTCGTCGTCGGCGAGACGACCGGACGAGTGCGGGCGATGATGGATCCATCGGGCCGGCAAGTGAAAGAAGCCCGGCCGTCCCAGGCCGTCGAGATCCTCGGAATCGACGAGGTGCCGCAGGCAGGCGATCCGTTCGACGTCGTCGACGACCTCGCTCGTGCCACGCAAATCGCTGAACACCGCCGTGAGGCGGCCCGCAAGGCCGAAGTCGCCGCATCGGCGCGCATGTCGCTGGAAGACCTCCAGCGGCAGGTCGCCTCCGGCGAAGTCACCGGACTCGAAGTCATCATCAAGGCCGATGTTCAAGGGTCCGCCGAGGCGCTCAAGCAGGCACTCGAGAAGCTCTCGACCGACGAGGTCTCGCTCAAGGTCATTCACACCGGCGTCGGGGCGATCAACGAATCCGACGTCCAGCTGGCGATGGCATCGAAAGCGATCGTGATCGGCTTCCACGTGCGGCCTGACAGCAAGGCACGCGTCCTTGCCGAGCGGGAAGGAGTCGACATCCGGCTGCATACGGTGATCTACGAAGCGATCGACGAGGTGAAGGCAGCGCTCGAAGGCTTGCTCGAACCGGAGTTCAAGGAGGTCATCGAAGGGCGCGCCGAGGTACGCCAGACGTTCCACGTACCCGGCGGCGGCGTCATCGCCGGGTGCTACGTCACCGACGGAAAGGTCGCGCGCAACGCCAGTTGCCGGTTGCTGCGGGACAATGTCGTAGTACACACGGGAAGCGTGGGTAGCCTGCGCCGGTTCAAGGATGACGTGCGCGAGGTCCAGAGCGGCTACGAATGCGGCGTGGGCATCGCAGGATACAACGACGTGAAGGTCGGCGACGTGATCGAGTGCTACCGCCTCGAGGAGATCAAGCGCTCCCTTGGCACGGGCACGTCCGCTGCGCAGCCTTCGGCGTAATGGGGAGCTTTGGGCGGCGGGCCGGGAGTATGACCGATGGTCGTGGGAGTTCTGCGTCTTGTCCTGTATTTGCCCGAAAACCGGTCCCTGAAAGGGAAGCGCGGCGTCGTCCGCTCGATCAAGCAGAGGGTCTCGAACAAGTTCAACGTCTCGGTCGCCGAGTGTGACGACCACGATGATTGGAAACGGATCACGCTCGGCATCGCGCAGATCGGCAACGATCGCAAGCACGTCGACCGTGCCCTGAGGCAGGTCTCGGCATTCGTCGGGACGCTCGATCTGGCACAGCCCGGTGAAGAGAGCTACCAGTTCGACAACTACTGACACCGATGAGCACCGACCGCGCCAGAAGAGTCGCCAAGCAGGTCCTCCACGAGATTTCGACGATCGTCGAGCTCGAAATGAAAGATCCACGCCTCTCGGTGGTGACCTTCACCGATGCCCGTATGAGCGCGGATTTGCGTCGTGCGCGCATCTGGTTCTCGTGTCTCGACCCCGAGCACAACCGCAGCTCCAGCGAACAAGCGCTTGCGCGTGCCGGTGGCTACCTGCGCCGTGAAATCGGCCGCCGCCTGCGGCTGCGCTACGTCCCCGACCTTTCCTTCGAGTATGACGACTCCACCGACCGCGCCGACCGGATCTCTCGCCTGCTGCGTGGAGGGGAACCGCCCCATGGCGAGCGGCACTGAGACACTGAGCGGAATCCTTCCGCTCGACAAGCCCGCGGGCTTGACTTCCGCCGCCGCAGTGGCGCGGGTGAAGAAGATCGGCGGCCGCGTCAAGGTGGGGCATCTCGGCACCCTCGATCCGATGGCGACCGGCCTGCTGCCCTTGTGCCTCGGCGAGGGAACCAAGGCGGCACCTTATCTCAGCATTGCAGACAAAGCGTACGAGGGAGTGATCCTGCTCGGCGTGATCACGGACACGCTCGACGTCACCGGAACGGTAGCCGAACGCCGGAAGGTTCCCGACCTGGCATCGATCGATCTCGAAAGCCTCGCCGCACGCTTCACCGGGAACATCGAGCAAGTTCCACCGGCTTTTTCCGCGATCAAGAAAGGGGGAGTCCCGATGTACCGCCTCGCGCGTAAGGGAGAGGCCCCGGCCATGGACCCCCGGCGGGTTCGTATCACGTTCCTGGAGCTTTCCGTTGCCGGCCCCGAGCGTCTGAGCGTGCGCCTGCGTTGCTCGAAAGGAACGTACGTGCGCAGCCTCGCCCGGGACATCGGCGAGGCGCTCGGCTGCGGGGGGACCCTCGAGGCCCTGCGGAGAACCGGCTTCGGGCGGCTCGACTTGGCCTCGGCGGTGACGCTGGCCGAGCTCGAGGAAGGTGGGCGGGAGCGCCTACGACGGGCCCTCATCCCCCTGTCCGAGGCGCTCTCGGACCTGCGACCGGTCCGGGTAGACGACGAGACGGCGGGGCGCCTTCGCCGCGGACAGCAGCAAGCACTGGCCTCGGCGCCTCCTCCGCGCCGTGCCGGCGAGACCGGCCGGGTGCTGGGACCGGCCGGCGAGCTGGTGGCCGTGGTCCGGGAGCAGGAGGGCCGCTGGAGGCTGGACCGGGTTTTTGCCGAGAGCGCGCCTTGCGGTCCGTGACCCACCGTGTTAGACACTGGTCGATAACCGAGGAAGAGGAAGAACAAGGAGAAGAGGCGAAGCAGCCGTGTCGATGGTGCAGGAAACAAGTCAGTCCAAGAGGGCGATCATCGAATCGTTCCGGACGCATGAAAAAGACACGGGCTCTCCAGAGGTCCAGATCGCGTTGCTGACGGCACGCATCGCTCACCTGACCGAGCACTTCAAGGTTCACAAGAAGGACCACCACTCGCGACGGGGGCTGCTCAAGTTGGTCAGTCAGCGGCGCCGACTTCTGGATTACCTCAAGCGCACCAGCTACGAGCGCTACCTGGCCGTCATCGACCGGCTCGGCCTGCGACGGTAACAACCACCATTCCCCGCTCGATCTCCCTGATTCCTCTCCAGCCAATGCGATAGGCAGGAAGAGGTAAAGCTCATGGTACATCAAGTAAAGCTCGAAGTCGGCGGCCGCACGTTGACGCTTGAGACCGGTAAGGTCGCCAAGCAAGCCAACGGCGCCGTCATGGTTTCCTACAACGACACGACGGTCCTGGTCACCGCAGTGTCGTCGACTCAAGTCCGGGAAGGGATCGATTTCTTTCCGCTGACCGTCGAATACCAGGAAAAAATGTTCGCCGCCGGGAAGATTCCCGGCGGTTTCTTCAAACGAGAGGGACGCCCCGGCGCTCACGAGATTCTCACGTGCCGGGTGATCGATCGCCCGATCCGGCCGCTGTTCCCCGAAGGGTACAAGTTCGAGACCCAGATCATTGCAACGGTGATGTCGGCCGACCGGGCCGGAAGCCCGGACGTGATCAGTCTGATCGGGGCTTCGGCGGCTCTGGGGATCTCGGACATTCCCTTCGACGGCCCGATCGGGGCGGTGCGCGTCGGCAGGATCGACGGCCAGCTGGTCCTGAACCCATCGGTCGACGACCTCGAAGCCTGCGACATCGATCTGCTGGTGGCGGCCCGACGGGAAGCCATCGTCATGGTCGAGGGCGGGGCCAGGATGGTCCCCGAAGACGAGATTCTCGAGGCACTCTATTTCGCCCACGAGTCGATCATCCCGATACTCGACGCCCAGGAGGAGCTGCAGCGCAAGGCCGGCGTACCCAAGCGCCCGTTTACGCCGCCGCCGACCGACGAAGAGTTGGTCCGGCGTGTCGCCGAAATGGCTCAGGCCGGTCTCGAGCAAGCGTACTCACACGCCGACAAACTCGAACGGTACGCGGCGGTCGGCGCCTTCGAGCGCGAGTTCATGGAGAATCTTCCCGACGACCTGAGCGACCGAGAAGACGAGGTCGCACGCGCCCTGGAAAAGGCGAAGAAGCAGTTCGTGCGCGACCGGATCGTAACGACGGGCAAGCGGATCGACGGCCGTGGGCTCAAGGACGTGCGGCCGATCTCGATCGACCTCGGCTTCCTGCCGCGTACCCACGGTAGCGCCTTGTTCACCCGCGGCGAGACGCAAGCCGTGGTCGTAACGACGCTGGGGACTTCCTCCGACGAGCAGCGCATCGACTCGCTCTACGGAGACGTTTGGAAGCGCTTCCTCCTGCATTACAACTTCCCGCCGTACTGCGTCGGCGAGGCCAAAATGTTGCGCTCGCCCGGAAGGCGCGAAATCGGTCACGGTGCCCTGGCCGAAAGGGCCCTGGCCAAGGTGCTGCCTCCGCAAGAGGAGTTCCCGTACACCATCCGGGTGGTGTCTGAGATCACCGAGTCGAACGGCTCGTCGTCGATGGCCACCGTCTGTGGCGGCTCGCTGTCCCTGATGGATGCCGGCGTTCCGATTTCCGCGCCGGTGGCCGGTGTGGCCATGGGCCTGATCCGCGAGAAGGACCGCTTCGTGGTCCTCTCGGACATCCTCGGGGACGAGGACCACCTCGGGGACATGGACTTCAAGGTGGCCGGCACCGCAGAGGGCATCACGGCCGTACAGATGGACATCAAGATCGACGGCATCTCCCGCGAGGTGATGCGCGATGCGCTCTACCAGGCGCGCGAGAACCGACTGCACATTCTCGGTGAGATGACCAAAGCGATACCGGGACCGCGCGGCGAGATGTCCAAGCATGCCCCGCGGATCGAAGTCATTCACATCAACCCGGAGAAGATTCGCGATGTCATCGGCCCCGGCGGCAAGGTCATCCGCAGCATCGTTCAGGACACCGGGTGCAAGATCGACGTCGAAGACGACGGGTCGGTTTCCATCGCCTCGTCCGATGCGCACGCCCTCGAGAAGGCGATCGCCATCATCGAAGGCATCACTCAGTCGCCCGAGGTCGGGCGCATTTACCACGGTACCGTACGTAAGGTCGTGGATTTCGGTGCGTTCGTGGAAATCCTCCCGGGAACGGACGGCCTGCTGCACATTTCGCAGCTCGCCGAGAACCGAGTACGCAGCGTCACCGACGTGGTCAAGGAGGGAGACAACATCCCGGTGAAGGTCCTGGAGGTCGATCGCCAGGGCAAGATCCGCTTGAGCCTCAAGGAAGCCTTGCGGGAACTCGAGGAGACGGAAACCTCCGGCGCATGAGTAACGGCCTGGTCTCCTGCACGCGGTTGGAAAACGGCGTCCGCGTGGTGTCCGAGAGTGTCCGCGATGTGGCATCGGCGGCCGTCGGCGTGTGGATCGAGAACGGTTCGCGCTACGAGACGGCCGCGCTGAACGGCATATCCCATTTCATCGAGCACTTGATGTTCAAAGGAACGTCGAGTCGCTCGGCCGTGCAGATCGCCGAGGACATCGAAGGTCTCGGGGGAACGCTCAACGCGTTCACCGGCAAGGAGTACACTTGCTACCACGCCCGCGTTCTCGCCGAGCATACGGCAGTCGCGTTCGACGTGTTGGCCGACATCGTTCTCGACTCACTGTTCCGCGAGGAGGACGTCGAAACCGAACGAGAGGTGATCTTCCAGGAGATCTTCGATTGCGAGGACTCTCCGGAAGACTTCGTCCACGACTATTTCCTGGAGTCGTACTGGCCCGGACACCCGTTGGGCTGGGCGGTTGCCGGCAATGTCGAAAGCGTCGGCCGCATTGGCCGGAACGACCTGCGCGCCTACGTAGCCGAACGCTACCGTCCCGATCGAATCGTCGTGGCTGCAGCGGGAAGGGTCACACACGACGAGGTCGTGGCGCTCGCACGCAAGTATTTTTCCGACCTTACCGGCACCTACGACCCCGGCATCGCGGACCGGCCGGATTTCAATCCCGGGGTCTTCGTTCGCCGGCGCGACCTCGAACAAGTACACATCGTCATGGGATTGCCGGGAATCTCGGTACTCGACCCGAGACGCGAGGCAGCAGAGATATTGGTCGCCGCGCTCGGGGGAGGGATGAGTTCGCGACTGTTCCAGCGAATTCGCGAAGAGCGAGGCCTGGCATACACGGTGTATGCCTTTCAGGATTCCTTTCGAGACATCGGCTACACCGGTGTCTACGCTGCAACCTCGCCGGAGAGCGTCCGTGAAGTGATCGACATCACGCTCAGCGAAATGGACCGGATCGCTCGCCACGGACTGGGGACCGAGGACCTCGAACGTACCAGGCGGCAGTTGATCGGCAGCATCCCGCTGGCACTCGAATCCACCGACTCGCGCATGTTCCGAATCGCGCGAAATCAGATTTACCACGGCCGGGAGATCCCGATCCGCGAAGTCATGGAACAGCTCCGGTCGGTCACCAATGACGACATCATCGAGCTGGCGCGCGAGGTGTTCAGCCTCGACCGGCTCGGCATCGCCCTCCTCGGTAACGCCGAGGAGGATCTGATCCAGATTCCCGCCGGCTGATGGGAGTAGGGGAACACCGCATCAAGGTGCGGATCCAGCGGGTCGGCAAGCATGCCTTCGACCCGCCGCGGTATATGACCGACGGGGCCGCGGGAATGGACCTGTCCGCAGCGATCGAGGCACCCCTTCGCCTCGGCCCCGGAGAGCGGGCGCTTGTGCCGTGCGGATTTGCCATCGCCATACCCGAAGGGTACGAGGGCCAAGTACGGCCGCGAAGTGGCCTGGCTTGGAAACATGGACTGAGCATTCCCAACGCACCGGGAACGATCGACAGCGACTACCGGGGCGAGGTACGGGTGATCGTGGTCAACCTCGGCAGCGAAGCCGTCGTCATCGAGCCGGGACAGCGGATCGCCCAACTCGTGATCTGTCCGATCGTCCGGGCTGAAGTCGAAGAGGTGCAGGCCCTCGACGATACTCCGCGAGGCGGCGGCGGCTTCGGTCACACCGCCTGAGCCGTTCGACGAAACAGGACGGGAGCGAGCAGACGTGATCCCGCGTTACACACGCCCTCAAATGGCGGCGGTCTGGTCGGCCGAGCACCGCTACGAACTGATGCTCGAGGTCGAGGTACTCGTGTGCGAAGCGCTCGCACGCCGGGGAACGATCCCGGCCGAGGCGGCCAAGGCCATCCGGGCAAAGGCACGGGTGGATCCCCGGCGAGTCGAGGAAATCGAAGCGGAGGTCCACCACGACGTCATTGCGTTCGTGACCGCGGCGGCGGAATCCGTTGGGCCCGAGGGCCGGTACCTGCACTACGGCATGACGTCGTCGGACGTACTCGACACGGCCTTCGCGCTTCAGCTCACCGAAGCGGCCGATCTCCTCGACGAAGGCCTGCGCGCGCTGTGCGACGCGATCGCGCGACGCGCCAGGGAGCATCGGGCCACGTCGATGATCGGGCGTACCCACGGGATTCACGCAGAACCGATTACGTTCGGCCTGAAGTTGGCCGGATGGTATGCCGAGCTTGTGCGCGGGCGAGCCCGGCTGGCGGCGGCCCGCCGCGAAGTAGCGGTCGGTAAGCTCTCAGGTGCCGTCGGCACGTACGCGGCCAACGGCCCCGACATCGAGGCCGAGGTTCTCGATCGCCTCGGTCTTGCGTGCGAAACGGTCGCCACACAGGTCGTGGCCCGGGACCGGCACGCCGTGTACTTTTCGACCCTAGCGGTGATTGCCGGTGCCCTCGAGCGTTTCGCCACGGAAATCCGGCACCTACAGCGCACGGAGCTGCTCGAGGCGCTCGAACCCTTCGGCAAGGGCCAGAAGGGCTCCTCGGCGATGCCGCACAAACGCAACCCGATCTTGAGCGAAAACGTTTGCGGGCTCGCGCGAGTCGTGCGGTCGTACTCGATGGCCGCCCTCGAGAACATCGCCCTCTGGCACGAGCGCGACATCAGTCACTCGTCGGTCGAGCGGATCATCGCTCCCGACGCGACGATCGCGCTCGATTTCATGATCGCGCGTATGACGCGAATCATCGAGGGCCTAGAGGTCCGGCCCGAGGCCATGCGGCGGAACCTCGAGCTCTCCGGGGGCCGCTTCGCCTCAGAAGCGCTGTTGCTGGCGCTGGTAAAGAAGGGCGTGCCGCGCGAGGAAGGGTATCGCTGGATTCAGCGGTGCGCACTGGGCAGCGACGATTTTCGGTCGGCCGTCCGGGCGGATGCGGACATTTCGCGCACGCTCGATTCAGCCGAGATCGAGGAAGCGCTGGCGGCCGAACACGCACTGCGCCATGTCGATGCCATCATCGATCGCGCCCTGGAGGAAAAGCCATGAGCGAGCTGGCCAAGAAAGAATTGATCGCCGAAGGAAAGGCGAAGAAAATCTACTCGACGGATGACCCGGACCTGTTGATCTTCTACTTCAAGGACGATGCCACCGCGTTCAATGCGCAAAAGCGCGGAACGATCACGGCCAAGGGAGAGCTCAACCGACAGATCTCGGCTCGACTGTTCCGCCTGCTCGAAGAGAAAGGCATCCGAACCCACTTCGTCTCGGAGCTGGGAGCGCGCGAGATGGTCGTCCGTAAACTCGAGATCGTTCCCGTCGAGACGGTGGTGCGCAACATCATCGCCGGAAGCCTTGCGTCACGCACGGGGCGCCCGGAGGGTGAGGAACTCTCGCGGCCGATCGTCGAGTACTACTACAAGAGCGACGAGCTCGGAGACCCGATGATCAACAGCGAGCACGCCATCGTCTTCGGATGGGCCACCGAGGGCGAACTCGACGAGATCCACCGGCAGGCTCTCGCCGTCAATGACGTCCTGCGACCGTTTTTCGCCGAACGCGGCATCCTGCTGGTGGACTTCAAGCTCGAGTTCGGAAGAGACGCGACCGGCAAGATCGTTCTCGGTGATGAAATCTGCCCCGACACCTGCCGCCTGTGGGACGCCGAGACGCACCGGAAGCTCGACAAAGACCGTTTCCGCCGGGATCTAGGCGGCGTCGAGGAAGCCTACCAAGAGATCGCTCGTCGGGTCGCCGGATGAAGGAGGAGCGGCGGTGAAGTTCTTGGCCCGGGTGGCGGTCACGCCGAAGCAGGCGATTCTCGATCCCCAGGGAAAGGCCGTCGCCGCTTCCTTGCATTCGCTGGGTTACGACGAGGTTGGAGACGTTCGGTTGGGCAAGCTCATCTTGGTCCGGCTCGAGTGCGACAGCGAAGAGCGGGCACGCGCGCGTGTCGACGAGATGTGCAAGCGGCTTCTCGCCAATGAGGTCATCGAAGACTACCACTTCGAGCTGGAGGTCGAGCAGGCGTGAACTGGGGCGTCGTCGTCTTTCCCGGCTCCAACGACGATCGTGACACGCTGCACGCGCTCGCCGACGTGCTCGGCTACCGAGCGCGGGCGCTGTGGCACGGAGACGACCGGGTCGGGGATGTCGACGCAATCGTTCTTCCGGGCGGATTTTCCTACGGAGACTACCTGCGCTGCGGCGCGATGGCTCGGTTTTCACCGATCATGAAAGCAGTGGCGGAGTTTGCTCGCGCAGGCGGTCCGGTCCTTGGAATCTGCAACGGATTTCAGATTCTCTGCGAAGCCGGCCTGCTTCCCGGGGCGCTGGTGCGCAACAGCGGACTGCAGTTCGTTTGCCGGACGGTCGCGGTCCGCGTCGAATCCACGGCGACAGCCTTCTCGGCCGCGTGCCGCGCCGGGGAAATCCTGCACATTCCGGTCAAACACGGGGAGGGCTGCTACGTCGCCGACCCGGAGACGCTCGAACGGATCGAACGCATGGGGTCGGTCGTGTTCCGCTACGATGGAGGCTCGCCGAACGGCTCTCTTGCCGACATCGCGGGCGTAGCCAACGAAGCGGGAAACGTCGTCGGGTTGATGCCGCATCCCGAACACGCCGTGGAAGAGGTGCTCGCCGGCAGCGACGGCCGCCGCTTGTTCGTCTCCGCCGAGTCCTGGTTGGCCGGAGCCGGAGGAAGACAGACGGCATGAGCGAGAAAGAGACGCCGGCGGTCAGTGAGCGAGTCGCTCTCGATCACGGCCTGACCTCTGAGGAATACCGGAGGATCATCGAGTTTCTCGGCCGCGTCCCCACATTCGAGGAGATCGGGGTCTTCTCGGTCATGTGGTCGGAGCACTGCAGTTACAAGAGCTCCCGCGTCCACCTGCGCCGCCTTCCCAGCGACGGGCCGCGCGTCTTGCAGGGTCCGGGTGAAAACGCCGGCGCCGTAGATCTCGGCGGAGGCATGGCCGCGGTCTTCAAGATCGAGAGCCACAACCACCCGTCCTATATCGAGCCGTACCAGGGAGCTGCAACGGGCGTCGGAGGAATCCTCCGCGACGTGTTCACCATGGGGGCGCGCCCGGTGGCCAGCCTCGACTCGCTGCATTTCGGCGCGCCCGAGCATGAAAAGACGCCGTACTTGCTGGCTGGAGTCGTCGCCGGAATCGGCGGTTACGGAAACTGCGTGGGCGTGCCGACCGTCGGCGGGCAGACGGTGTTCGACGAGGGGTACAACGGCAACATCCTCGTCAACGCGTTCACGGTCGGTGTCGTCGCTCAGGACAAGATATTCCGCGCCCGAGCCGCGGGACCCGGCAATCCGGTTCTGTACGTTGGTTCCAAGACGGGGCGAGACGGCATCCATGGTGCCAGCCTACTGGCATCCTCCGAGTTCAAGGAAGAGTCCGAGCAGATGAAGCCGACCGTGCAGGTCGGCGACCCGTTTACGGAAAACCTGCTCATCGAAGCCTGCCTGGAAATCATGTCCGGGGAAGACGTCGTTGCGATCCAGGACATGGGAGCGGCGGGACTGACGAGCTCCTCGGTGGAGATGGCCGGCCGGGGCGGCGTGGGAATCCGGATCGACCTCGACGCAATCCCGTTGCGGGATGAGTCGCTGACGCCCTACGAAATGCTTCTCTCCGAGTCGCAGGAGCGTATGCTCATCGTCGCCCGCAAGGGCGGCGAGCGGCGCATCGCCGAGATCTGCCGGAAGTGGGGGCTCGACTGTGTTCGAGTGGGCGAAGTGACCGCAGACGGCCGGTTCTCCGCATCGTACCGAGGTCAAACGGTCGTATCGATTCCCGTCGGTGCGCTGACCGACGAGGCTCCCGTTTACGAGCGCCCTGCGCGAGCGCCCGAGTTGAGTCCGCAGCCTCTCGACGAAGCCGCACTCGCGCAACCCGAGCCCGGCCGGGTGCTGCTCGACTTGATGGGCTCGCCCAACCTCTGTAGCCGTGAATGGATCTACCGCCAGTATGACTATTTCGTCGGCGCCGACACGGTGGTTGCCCCGGGAGGAGACGCCGCTGTCGTGCGAGTGCGCGCAACCGGCGGCGGCCTCGCCCTGACGACCGATTGCAATGCCCGTTACGTCGGTCTCGACCCGTTCGAAGGGGCGCGCCACGCGGTTGCCGAAGCGGCGCGTAACATCGCCGCAGTCGGTGGCCGCCCGATCGGCGTAAGCGACTGTCTGAACTTCGGAAACCCGGAAAAGCCAGAGGTCATGTGGCAGTTTGCTCGGGCCATCGACGGCATGGCGGACGCCTGCCGCGCGTTCGAAGTTCCCGTCGTCTCGGGCAACGTCAGCTTCTACAACGACAATCAGGGTGCTTCGATACCACCGACACCGGTGGTCGCCATGGTGGGCTTGGTCGCCGACTACCGCCGAGTGGCGCGCGCTGCGTTCGCGGCGGCCGACGACGAAATCCTGCTGCTCGGGGCCGGGCAGCCCCAGTTGGACGCATCCGAGTACGCTGCCCGCATTCACGGCCAAACCGGCGCCAAGCCACCCGCACTAGATCTCGAGGCCGAGGTGCGGCTATGCAGGCTCTGCGCCGACCTCGTCGAGGCCGGGTTGGTCCAAAGCGCACATGACGTCTCGGATGGGGGCCTTGCCGTTGCCTTGGCCGAGATGGCACTGCTCGGCGAGATGGGTTGCAACGTAGACGTTCCCGGTGCGGGCAGGACCGACACGGCGCTCTTCGGAGAAAGCGCGGGGCGGATCTTGATTGCTACGAAGCACGAGCACGTCGCCGAAATCGAGAAACTGTGTGCGGCGGCCGAGATCCCGGCTACCCACTTGGGAAGGACGGGGGGCCGGCGCCTGAAGATCGCCGTGGCGCACGACCCCACGGTCGATCTGGAGATCGAGACTCTCGAGCGAGCCTGGCGCGAGGGCCTCCCGTCGATTGCCGCGGGCAGGCGCCGGGCAGCCTGAGCCCCGCGAACGCGGCGGCGGCAAGCGGCGGATTGCGGGAAGGACGGTGTGCCGTCGCACAGACTTCGTGCTATGAAATGACCTTGCGACCGTCGTCGAAGCACCAGTCAATGGAAGCCGCTGCCGGGCGATCCGGCTTCCACGAAGAATGCGGTGTGGTGGGCGTTTGGGGGCGTCCCGAAGCCGCAAACCTCGTATATCTCGGCCTTTACGCGCTGCAGCACCGCGGCCAGGAAGCCGCCGGCATCGCATCGGTCGGTGAGTCCGGATTGATCAGCCATCGCGATCTCGGGCTCGTTGCGGACGTGTTCGACGAGGAAATCATCCGGCGGCTCGATGGCAACGCCGCGATCGGCCACAATCGCTACTCCACCGCCGGGCACACGGTACTGCGAAACACGCAGCCGTTCGTCGTCGAGTACTCGCTAGGAAGCCTGGCACTGGCCCACAACGGCAACTTCGTCAACGCAGAGTCTCTTCACGAAGAACTCGAGCGCCGGGGCTCGATCTTCCAGTCGACGGTCGATTCGGAAGTTCTCGTTCACCTGATCGCTGGCTCGACCTACCCAACCCTGCTCGAGCGAACGATTGACGCACTTTCGCAAGTCGAGGGTGCCTATTCGGTGCTGTTCTTGTCTCAGGACGAGATGATCGCCGCCCGTGATCCCCACGGCTTCCGGCCCCTGGTACTCGGAGAGTTCCCCAACGGCGGGTACGTCGTCGCTTCCGAAACCTGCGCGCTCGACCTGGTCGAAGCCCGGTACGTTCGTGAAGTCGAACCCGGCGAGGTCATCCATTTCACCTCCGGCGGAGTCGATTCGCTTCGTCCGTTTCCTCGCAGCGAACGCCACGCGTGCGTGTTCGAGTACGTGTACTTCGCAAGGCCCGACAGCACGGTATTCGGACGAAACGTGTATGAAGTGCGAAAGGAGATGGGACGGGAGCTGGCGCGTGAGGCACCGGTCGACGCGGACGTGGTGATCCCAGTTCCCGACTCGGGGGTACCCGCCGCCCTCGGATACGCCGAGCAATCGGGGATCCCCTTCGACATGGGGCTGATCCGCAACCACTACGTGGGCCGTACGTTCATCGAACCGACGGATTCGATTCGGCACTTTGGAGTCAAAATCAAGCTCAACGCCCAAAGGCAGGTTCTCGACGGGAAGCGTGTCGTGGTCATCGATGACTCGATCGTACGCGGAACGACCAGTCGCAAGA